>NZ_JBFBAZ010000127.1:0-22634 GCF_040682475.1 Hamadaea sp. NPDC051192 | reverse complement strand
CTTGTCATCCCTTAATTCAAAATTATCACGTTCCCCATTTATCCGGGCACGCGCATGGCCTTTGTTGCGCCGATTCGGCGGGCCCCGCTTGTTTAACCCGGGGGGCCCGCTCCGATGGGGTTGAGGAGTTAGCCGGTGATGGTGACGAACGGCCGCCCGAGGGTGGTCGTGCCGTCGGTGAGGGTGGTGCGACCCAGGTAGCGCAGGCCGGCGGTAAGGCCGCTGCCGGTGACTGTCACGGGGACCGTCTGGCCCGTCGCCACCGCCACGCTGGCGGGGTTGATGGTCGCGTTACCCGTCGCGGTCGACCCGAGCAGGTAGACGTGACCCTTTACGTTGGTGATCGGGTCGCCGGCGAACAGGTCGTAGTAGACGTCGTAAGTGCCCGGCCCGAGCGTGATCAGCTCCTCCGAGTCACCGTCCGCCGCCTGCCCGGCCAGCGTGTTCGTCCCCGCGGCGTACGCGAAGACGTCGAGGTCGGTCGTGTCGGAGTAGTCCGCGGCGTACGTGCCGAACCGGCCGATGGAGCCGGCGGGCACCGTGACCGTCACCTTCGCCGTACGCGAGGACGCGGCCGGGTTGGTGGACACGAACGATGGGCCGCTCATGTCCAACGGGTAGGTGGTGACCGTCGCGGGGACGAGGCCGGCCAGGGACGCGTTGAGCGTACCGGTGTAGCCGACCTTGACCGGGATGGTCGCGGACCCCGTGCCCACGACCTCGGTCGGCGCGGCGTACGCGACGGGCCGGACCGCGATGGGGCTGCGGACCGTGTGGTCGCGGTGACCGGTGGCCTTGTCGTACCAGCTGATCGAGCCGAACGCCCAGCTGCCGAGGGCGGCCGTGGACCGGGTCAGCGTCACCTTGTAGGTGGCGCTCTGGCCCGCGTCGACCTTGAGGATCGCCGGGCTCACCGAGACGGTGACGCCGGCCGGGGCGACGACGGTCGGCGTGTACTTCGAGTCACGGTTGGTGATGTTCGTGACCGTACGCGTGATCGTCTGCGAGCCCACCAGGTCGCCGACAGAGATCGACGGGTAGTTGAGGTCGCTGGGGTCGATCGCCGGCAGCGCCGAGCAGTCGAGGCCGACGGCGGCGCCCTGGCCGATGGCGCACAGGTACGCCAGCCAGTCCACCGGGCCGGACTCGTAGACCAGACCGGGGTTGAACGCGGAGGCGGGCTGGACGTGCCCGGCGCCGAAGTTCAGCGGCGTCGCAGCGGCGCCGGTCGCGGTCTGGATCGGGTTGCCCTTGTTGTCGAGCTGGTACGCCGTGGTCATGAGCGCCGACTTGATGGTGATCGGGTCCCAGCCGGGGTTGGCGCTCTTGAGCAGGGCGGCGAGGCCGGCGATGTGCGGGCTCGACATCGAGGTGCCGGACTCGGCGTTGAAGTTGTTGCCGTCCTTCGCCGGAGAGATCGCGGCGATGACGTCGACGCCGGGCGCGGTGATGTCCGGCTTGAGCAGGTCGCCGCCACCGGCCAGGGCCGGTCCGGTGGACGAGAAGCCGGCCATGAGCGGGGCCTCGACCGGGGTCGGGTCGGTCACGGTCAGCGACGCGGTCGCGCCCGCCGTCGCGGCGTACGCCTTGATGGCATCGCCCGCGGGCGCCTCGACCTGGACCGTCGGGACGGCGTGGAAGTCGCCGACGAGGCCGGGCGCGGCCGCGGTGTT
This sequence comes from Hamadaea sp. NPDC051192, assembly GCF_040682475.1. Lineage (NCBI taxonomy): Bacteria > Bacillati > Actinomycetota > Actinomycetes > Micromonosporales > Micromonosporaceae > Hamadaea > Hamadaea sp. NPDC051192. Next base: position 20,961 of record NZ_JBFBAZ010000127.1, on the reverse strand, counting down.
GGCGAGGATCATGCCGACGCCGCCGGCGTCCTTGACGACCTGGCCCTTCTCGACCCGGGCGTTGGTGCCCCGGGTGCAGATGACGATCTTTCCGGTGGCCTGAGCCGCGTCGATGGAGCCGGGCATGCAGAGCGTCGCGTTGGCGACCGTCTGTCCGGCGGCCGGGATCGCGGCCGAGTTGATCAGCGGCGAACTGGGCACCGCGGCGGTGACCACGCCGACACCGGTGTACTGCGCGCCGTTGCCGAGGACGATCGTCTTCTGGTTGCCCCGCGGGTGCGTGCTGGCCGCGACCGTCGCCGTCCACGGCGCGTTGTGCGCCACGGTGCTGACACCCGGGCCGTCGTTGCCGGCCGAGGTGGCGACGAAGACGCCGGCCGCGGTGGCGTTGAAGAACGCGACCTCGACCGCGTTGACGACCGACGTCGTCGAGCCGGAAATCGAGTAGTTGATGACGTCGACGCCGTCGGAGACCGCCTGGTTGATGGCCGCCACGAGGTCGACGGTGCTGCCGCTCGCGCCGTCGTGCGCCGCGTTCTCCCAGAGCGCCTTGTACGCGGCGATGCGAGCCGCCGGGGCCATGCCGCTGATCGAACCGACCGGGCTGCCGTTGATCGAGGCGGGCACGTTGTTGTTGCCGGCCGCCGTCGACGCGGTGTGCGTACCGTGGCCGTCGTAGTCACGCGGGGAGAAGAACTCCACCGGCTGGATCGAGCCCTGACCGGCCGCCTTGAAGTACCGCGCGCCGATCAGCTTGTTGTTGCAGGCCACTGGCGTACCGGTGACACCGGCGTCGCAGGTGCCGTGCCACTTGGCGGCGATCGTCGCGGAGTCCGTGCGCGGCTCGGCCAGCGGGGCGAACGCCGGGTTCTCGGGCCAGATGCCGGAGTCGATGATGCCGACGATGACGCCCTCTCCCGCGTGGCCGACCCCGCCGAACTGCTGCTGCCATACGCCGCCGTCGCCGGTCAGGCCGAGGAACGAGGGGGTGGTGACGGTGTCGGCGTGCACGGTCTCGTTCGCCCACACGGCGGTCACGCCGGCGGTCTTCGCGAGCCGGGCGGCCTCGGCCTGGGTCAGCTGAGCGCTGAAGCCGTTGAAGACCGTCTGGTAGTCGTAACCCTTGCGGGTGGAGCTGACGCCGGCGGCGCGCAGCGCGGCGTCGTGGTCGCTCGACAGGCGCTGGGCGTACGCCTTGGCCTCGGGGGAGTGGGCGTCGACCTTCTTGCCCTTGCCGGGCTTGGTCGCCTTGAACCCGGTACGGTCACCGGCGTACGTGGCGATCGGCTGACCGGCTGTCTGGACGATGTACGTGGCGGTGTCGGCGGCGCCGCCCGGAGCCGCGGTGGCGCTGCCGTTCAGAATGACCGTCAGACCGGCCATCGTGACCACGGCGAGCGCGCCCACGGCGAGCCGGTGGGCCGCCTGGCGCTGGAGATTCACGGGGGTATACCTCCTGAGAGTCGCGGCCCCGCACTCCCGTGTGGTGGGCCGCAGACCGTTGACGCTATCGCCGTGATCACCTAAGGCGACCTGATCGAACGGCTGCCCACATGACACGGTCGCCACAGCCGACGGCTCATCCGTGACACGGACGTGACAGGGCTACCTCCCGAACGACGCGCACTCGCCTCGCCTCGCCCCGCCTCGCCTCGCCCTCGCCCTCGCCTCGCCCCGCCCCGCCCTCGCACCGCCCCGCCCCGCCCCGTTGATCATGGAGTATCCGGCCTCGACGCGCCGTCGAGTCAACAGTTAACTCCATGATCAACGGGTCGGCCGGCGGAGTGCGGCGGGGCTGGCGGCGGGGGCGACGGGGCGGGCGGCGGAGGCGACGGGGCTGGCGGTGCCGGGGACGAGGTGCGGAAGGCTTACATATTTCGCACAATCAATGCATCCGTGTGTCGCGCCCCTGCCGGAGACCCCCGCCCGGCCGCGTACGCGGACAGGCAGGAGAACCTCGTGCGCAGATCACTCCGGGCCGTGCTCGCCACGGCAGCCGCCCTCGTCGTCGCAGCTGGGACGGTCGTCGCCCTCGCCGCACCGGCGCAGGCGACCCCGCCCAACATCCCGTCGTACGCGAACGCGGTCAGCCGCCTCGCGGCGCTCACCGTGGCCACCGAGTCGCATCAGTCCACGTACGACCGGGACCTGTTCCCGCATTGGATCACCATCACGGGTGCCTGCAACACCCGGGAGCAGGTCCTCAAGCGGGACGGCACCAACGTGGTCGTCAACAGCAGCTGCTACCCGACCTCCGGTTCCTGGTACAGCCCGTATGACGGGGCCACCTGGACGGACCCGGCCGACATCGACATCGACCACATGGTGCCGTTGGCCGAGGCCTGGCGGTCCGGCGCGTGGGCGTGGACGACCGCGCAGCGTCAGGCGTACGCCAACGACCTCGGCGGTCCCGAGCTGTGGGCGGTCACCGACAACGTGAACCAGGCGAAGGGCGATCAGGACCCCGCGCACTGGAAGCCGTCGCTCACCTCGTTCTGGTGCACCTACGCCAAGGCGTGGATCCAGGCGAAGTGGTACTACAGCCTGACTGTCGACAGCTCCGAGAAGTCCGCGTTGACTTCCATGCTGACCTACTGCTGACCTACTGCTGAGCAGTGACCGCCCGGTGGTGCGCGATCAGGTTCGCGTACCACCGGGCGCTGTCCTTCAGCACGCGCTGTTGGGTGGCGTAGTCGACATGGATGATGCCGAACCGTTTGCCGTAGCCGAGGGCCCACTCGAAGTTGTCCAGCAGCGACCAGACGAAGTAACCCCGGAGGTCTACGCCCGCCGCCATCGCCTCGGTCAGCGCCGAAACGTGCGCCTGCAGATATGACGTTCGCTCGGTGTCGTGCACCCGCCCGTCGACCAGGTCGTCCGCGTAGGCGGCGCCGTTCTCGGTCACCACGATCGGGATGTCGTACTCGCGGGTGACGCGGACGAGCATCTCGGTGAGCCCGCTCGGGTCGACGGTCCAGTCCATCGCGGTCACCGGTCCCGGTGGCTTGTGGAACGCCACGCGCTCCGCGCTGGGGAACGGCCACGGCCCGGTCGCCGGTTCGGCGGCGGCTCCGACCAGGTCCGGCTGGTAGTAGTTCACGCCCAGCAGGTCGATCGGCGTACCGATGACCTTCAGGTCGTCGTCCCGCACGAACCTCCAGTCGGTCACGCCCGCGGTGTCCTCCAGCACATCCAACGGGTACGCACAGCGCAGGATCGGGTCGGCGAAGATGCGGTTGAGCAGCCCGTCGATGCGGCGAGCCGCGTCGAGATCGGCCGGATCGCCGGAGACCGGACGGACGGCGCCCTGGTTGAGCGCGGCGGAGATCCGGGAGCCCGGGGCCGCGGCCCGGATCGCCTGCGTGGCCAGACCGTGGCCGAGCAGCAGGTGGTGCACCGCTTCGAAGGCGGCCGCGCCGTCGGCCCGCCCGGGGGCGTGCGCGCCCGAGCCGTAGCCGAGGAACGCGGAGCACCAGGGCTCGTTGAGCGTGCACCACAGGCCGACGCGGTCGCCGAGGCGGTTCGCGACGATCTCTGCGTACTCGGCGAACCGGTACGCGGTGTCCCGATCGAGCCAGCCGCCACGATCCTCCAGCGCCTGGGGGAGGTCCCAGTGGTAGAGGGTCGCGACGGGCATGATCCCGCGGTCGCAGAGCGCGTCGACGAGGCGGTCGTAGAAGGCGAGCCCGGCCTCGGTCACCGGGCCGATCCCGTCGGCCACCACGCGCGGCCACGACACCGAGAACCGGTACGCGGTCAGCCCGATCTCGGCCATCAGCGCGACGTCGTCGGCGTACCGGTGGTAGTGGTCGGCGGCGCGTTCGCCGGTGTGCCCGTCGGCGACGATGCCGGGCCGGGCGCAGAAGGTGTCCCAGATGGACGGAGTACGCCCGTCGTCGGCGACGGCCCCTTCGATCTGGTACGCCGCGGTGGCGGCGCCCCACCAGAAGCCGGCCGGGAAGTGTTCCGCTGGTCCGGCCGCACTTGCCGGAGAGCGCTCTCCATTCATGGGGCACAGCGTTCCGCCTGATCCGGTGCGTTGTCAAGACATCGATCCTTGACAAGGGCGGAACATCGGCGTACGAACGGAGAGCGCTCTCCCATCCAACCCTTCCGCCACCCACCCCACCCCACCCCACCTCACCCCACCCCACTCCCCGTCCCGCCCCGCCCCCCGTTCATGTGCGTTGATCATGGAGTTAACTGTGGTCTCGGCGGCGTGTCGTGACCGGAAACTCCATGATCAACGCGCCGAATCCCGGTAGGTGATCGCCCGTGAACCTCCGCATCCCCCTGATATCCGTGGCCGCCGCGACGCTGGCCGCCGCGATCGCGATCATCCCGTTGCGCGCCAGCGCGGCGGATTCCCTGCTCTCCCAAGGCAAACCGGTGCTCGCCTCGTCCGCCGAGGGAGCCGGTACGCCCGCCGAGGCCGCCGTCGACGGCAACGCCGGCACCCGCTGGTCGAGCCTGTTCGCCGATCCGCAATGGCTGCGGGTCGACCTCGGTGCGACCGCGACGATCAGCCAGGTCGTCCTCCAATGGGAGGCGGCGTACGCGTCGGCGTACCAGGTGCAGGTGTCGGCCGACGGCAGCACGAACTGGCAGACGCTCTACTCCACGACGACGAGCACCGGCGGCACCCAGACCCTCACGGTCACCGGCTCCGGCCGGTACGTCCGCGTCTACACGACCGCCCGGGCGACCGGGTACGGCGTATCGCTGTGGGAGTTCCAGGTCTACGGCACGCCCGGCGGGTCCGCCTGCGACACCGGCACGAACCGGGCGCTGAACCAGCCGGCGACCGCCTCCTCGGCCGAGAACGCGGCCAACCCGGCGACCGCCGCTGTCGACGGCAACACCGGCACCCGTTGGTCCAGTCTGTTCGCCGATCCACAGTGGCTGCGGGTCGACCTCGGCAGTACGCAGTCGATCTGCCGGGTCGTCGTGCAGTGGGAGGCGGCGTACGCGTCGGCGTACCAGGTGCAGGTGTCGGCCGACGGCAGCACGAACTGGCAGACGCTCTACTCCACGACGACGAGCACCGGCGGCACCCAGACGCTCGACGTCGCCGGATCGGGCCGCTACCTGCGGGTCTACGGCACCGCCCGGGCGACCGGCTACGGCTACTCGATCTGGGAACTCCAGGTCTTCACCGGCTCCGGCGGGACCGGAAGCCCGAGCCCGACGCCGAGCACGTCGCCGAGCGGGACGTGGACCACCGTGTGGAGCGAAGACTTCTCCGGTGCGGCCAACACCTCGCCGAGTTCGGCCAACTGGCTGCTCCGCACCGGTACGCAGTACCCCGGCGGCGCGGCGAACTGGGGAACCGGCGAAGTCGAGACGGCCAGCGCCTCGACCGCGAACGTCTCGCTCGACGGCACCGGGAAGCTGGCCATCAAGGCGATCCGCGACGGATCCGGCACCTGGACCTCCGGGCGCTTGGAGACCCAGCGCACCGACTTCGCGGCCAACCCCGGTGAACTCGTCCGCTTCGCCGCCGTCATCCAGCAGCCGAATGTGGCCAACGCACTGGGCTACTGGCCCGCGTTCCGGGCGACGGGGGCGGCGTACCGGGGGAACTACACCAACTGGCCGGGAGTCGGGGAGACCGACATCATGGCCGGGGTCAACGGGCGGAGCCAGCTTGCCCAGACCCTGCACTGCGGCACCGCGCCGGACGGGGTCTGCGGCGAGTACACCGGCCGCAGCAGCGGCCTGGCGACCTGTGCCGGCTGCCAGACCGGCCTGCACGAGTACGCCCAGGTCATCGACCGTACCAAGACCGACGAGGAGATCCGGTTCTACCTCGACGGGGTGCAGACGTGGGTGGTCAAACAGAGCCAGGTCGGCGTGGCCGCCTGGGACGCAGCCGTCCACCACGGCTTCTATCTGCGGCTGGAGCTGCCGATCGGCGGCGCGTGGCCGAGCGCGGTGGCGGGGCGTACGGTGCCGACCCCGGACACGACGTCGGGCGGCGTCATGACCGTCGACTCGGTGACCGTGCAGAAGCAGACCGGCGCGACCGCCCCGGCGATGACCGATCCGGCGATCCCGGCCGGGCCGAGCATCGTGAAAGTGGTTGGCACGCAAGGGAACTGGCAGTTGCAGGCCAACGGATCCCCATGGGAGGTACGCGGGCTGACCTATGGGCCGCCGCAGGGCGCCGCCGACGGCTATGTCCGCGATCTCAAGGCGGCCGGGGTCAACACTCTGCGTACGTGGGGAGTGGACGACGCCAACACGCCGACACTGCTGAACACGGCGGCCCGGCAAGGTCTGAAGGTCGTCGTCGGGCACTGGCTCAACCAGGGCGCGGACTACGTCAACGACGCGACCTACAAGGCGAACACGAAGGCGGAGATCGTCAACCGCGTCAACGCCTTGAAGAACAACCCCGGCGTCCTGCTGTGGGACGTCGGCAACGAGGTGATCTTGACCATGCAGGATCACGGCCTGCCCGCCGCGGAGGTCGAGGCGCGGCGCGTCGCGTACGCCCAGTTCGTGAACGAGGTCGCGGTGGCGATCCATGCCGCGGATCCGAACCACCCCGTGACCTCGACCGACGCCTGGACCGGCGCGTGGCCCTACTACAAGCAGTACGCCCCGGCGCTGGACCTGCTCGCGGTGAACTCCTACGGCGCGATCGGCGGTGTGAAGCAGGCTTGGATCGACGGCGGCTACACCAAGCCATACATCATCACCGAGGGCGGACCGGCCGGGGAGTGGGAGGTCCCCAACGACGTAAACGGCGTCCCGACCGAGCCCTCCGACCTGCAGAAACGAGACGGGTACGCGGCCAGCTGGGCTGCCGTGAAGGCCCATCCCGGGGTGGCGCTCGGCGCGACCGAGTTCCACTACGGACTGGAGAACGACTTCGGCGGGGTGTGGCTCAACACCTATACCGGCGGCTGGCATCGGCTCGGGTTCTACGCGCTGCAGAAGGCGTACACCGGGACGACGGCGGCGAACACGCCACCGGAGATCACCTCGATGACCGTGGCGAACCAGACCGCCGTGCCCGCGGGCGGCACGTTCACCGTGAACGTCGCGGCAAATGATCCACAAGGCGACGCGATCCGGTACAACCTGATGGCGAGCGACAAGCACATCAACGGCGGCACCGGGCTGACCAACCTCCGGTTCACCCAGACCGGCAACGGCCAGTTCACCGTCACCGCCCCGGAGTCGCTGGGCGTCTGGAAGATCTACGTGTACGCCTTCGACGGCCACGGCAACGTCGGGATCGAGCAGCGCTCGTTCAAGGTGGTGCCGCCGACGATCCCGGGGACGAACGTGGCCCTCGGCAAGACCGCCACCGCATCCTCCTACCAGCCGACGGGCACGAACGGGCCGCAGCTGCCGTCCTACGCCGTCGACGGGAACTGGAGTACGCGGTGGGCCTCCGAATGGGTGGCCACCGCGTGGTTCCAGGTGGACCTCGGTTCGATCACCGCGATCAATCACGTCGAGCTGGCCTGGGAAGCCGCGTACGCCAAGGCGTACCAGGTGCAGGTGTCGGCCGACGGCAGCACCTGGACCACCGTCTACTCGACGACGAGCGGCGACGGCGGGTTCGACGAGATAGCGCTGAACGCCTCGGCTCGCTACGTCCGGGTGAACGGGACCGACCGGGCCACCGCCTACGGCTATTCCCTCTGGGAGTTCGGCGTATACAAGCCGTGACTCCCGTCGCGGGGGCGCTCCTGCCCGGGCGCCCCCGCGTACTCGACCGCGTCGAAGAGTGGGTCGGCGAGCGCGATGGAGAGCGCTCTCCGCCCATGCTATAAAGACCGCATGGCCTTGGGAGAGCCCACGGGGAGGCACGCCCCGACGCTGGAGGACGTGGCGAAGGTGGCCGGCGTGTCCCGGGCCACCGTCTCGCGCGTCGTCAACAACACCCGCAACGTCGACCCGGCGCTGCACTCGGTCGTCTGGGACGCCGTGGCCGCCACCGGCTACGTCCCCAACCGGGCGGCCCGTTCACTGGTCACGCGGCGGACCGACGTCGTCGCGCTGGTGGTCTCCGAGGCCGAGAACCGGACCGCCGACGATCCCTTCTACAGCCGGTTCCTCGGCGACCCCTTCTTCGGCCGGGTGCTCGGCGGGGCGCTCAGCGTGCTCGCGCCGTTGGGCGTACACGTGCCGTTGACCTTGGTGGGCTCCGCCGCCGCCCGTCGCAAGCTGATCTCCGACCTGCGGGGCGGCCAGCTCGACGGCGCGTTGGTGATCTCGTTGCAGCCGCAGGACCCGTTGCCGCGCCAACTGGCCGAGGCGAAGGCCCCGGCTGTCCTGTTCGGACGCCCGTCGCTGCCGACCGCGATCGACTATGTGGACGTCGACCAGAACGCGGCCGCCAAGCTCGCCGCCGAGCACCTGCTGACCCGGGGCTGCAAGCGCATCGTGTCGGTCGCCGGATCGCTCGACATGCCGGCCGGGCACGACCGGCTGACCGCGTTCCGGGCCGCGCTGGCCGACCACGGGATCGCCGACGTGCCCGCCGAGGAGGGCGGGTTCACCCAGGAGGGTGCCGAGCAGGCCATGCAGCGCCTGCTCAAGAAGCATCCGAAACTCGACGGGGTGTACGCGGCCAGCGACGTGATGGCGCAGGGAGCTGTCCATGTGCTGCGCGAGGCGGGCCAGCGTGTCCCTGAGGATGTGGCCGTCGTCGGCTTCGACGACAGCAGCGCCGCCTCGTCCTGCCGTCCGCCGCTGACGACCGTACGCCAGCCGGTGGAGGACATGACCGCGGAGATGGCCCGGATGCTCATGTTCCACCTGGAGCACCCGGCCGCGCGGACGACGTCCGTCGTGTTCGAACCCACTCTCGTGGTGCGGCAGTCCGCCTGACGCCCTCTTGACAGGGGGAGCGAGGCGTCGCATGCTCGCTCGGAGAGCGCTCTCCGATTCACTCCGAAGGAGCCGCATGCGGTCTTTCCTGTATCGGCTGGACGTCAAGGGCTCGCCCTACCTGTACGTCGTGCCGTTCTTCCTGATCTTCGCGAGCTTCGGGCTGTTCCCGTTGGCATACACGGGATGGGTGTCGCTGCACGAGTGGAACCTGCTCGAGGACGACCACCCGTGGATCGGCCTGGCGAACTACACGACGCTGTTCACCGACTCGAGCTTCTGGAACGCGCTGCGCAACACCGCGCAGATCTGGGTGCTGTCGACCGTGCCGCAACTGGTCGCCGCGCTGTTCCTCGCCAACACCCTCAACCAGCGGCTGCGGGCCCCGACGTTCTGGCGGCTGACGGCGTTGCTGCCCAACATCACCTCGGTCGCCGCCGTCGCGCTCATCTTCAGCCAGGTCTTCGGCAAGGAGTACGGCCTGGTCAACTGGGTGCTCGGCCTGTTCGGCGCGGGGCACATCGACTGGCAGGCCGGGACGGCGTCGTCCCAGGTGGCCATCTCGGTGATGATCATCTGGCGGTGGACCGGCTACAACGCCCTCATTTACCTGGCCGCGATGCAGGCCGTGCCGCGCGACCTCTACCAGGCCGCCGAACTCGACGGAGCGAGCGGCTTCCAGCAGCTCACCCGGATCACCCTGCCCGCGATCCGGCCCACCGTCATCTTCACCGTGATCGTCTCGACCATCGGCGGCATGCAGGTGCTCGCCGAACCCCTGCTGTTCGGCGGCTCGTCGACCACCGGCGGCTCCGACCGCCAGTTCCAGACCCTCGGCCTCTATCTCTACGAGGCCGGCTTCACCCGGTTCGACTTCGGGTACGCCGCCGCGGCGGCCTGGGCCATGTTCGGCGTGATCGTGCTGGCCGCCATCGCGAACTACTTCCTCACCAGCCGTCTGCGGAGGTCCTGATGACGACGCTCACGCCCACCCGATCCGGCTCCCGGATCGCCGTCGTCCGGGGCGTACGCCGCAAGCCTTATCGCGCCGAGCGGCGGCCGGGGAAGCTGGCGTACCTGACGCTGGCCGGGCTGGCCGTGTTCTCCGGCTTCCCGATCTATTGGTCGCTCGTGGTCGCCTCACAGGACAACTCCGTGCTCGGGGCGGTCCCGCCGCCGTTCGGGATCGGCAGCCACCTGTTCGAGAACCTGGACCGTGCCTTCGGGACGGTGCCGTTCCTGCGTGCGCTGACCAACTCGTTCATCGTCTCCGGCGCGATCACGGTCAGCGTGGTCCTGTTCTCCACCTTGGCCGGATTCGCCTTCGCCAAGCTGCGCTTCCGGGGCCGCAATGTGCTGCTGCTCATGATCGTGGCGACGATGATGGTGCCGACGCAGCTCGGCATCATCCCGCTCTACCTGATCATGATCAAGGCTCACCTCGCCGGCACGATGTACGCCGTGATCGCGCCGTCGCTGGTGAGCGCCTTCGGCGTCTTCTTCATGACGCAGTTTCTGCGTGAGGCCGTGCCGACCGAACTCCTCGAAGCGGCCCGCGCCGACGGGTGCTCCACCATCCGCATCTTCTGGCACGTCGTGCTGCCCGCGTCCCGCCCGGCCGCGGCCGTGCTGGGCATGCTGACCTTCATGACGGCGTGGAACGACTTCTTCTGGCCGCTGGTCGTGCTCACCCCGGAAGACCCGACCGTGCAGGTGGCACTGTCCACCCTGGCCAGTGGCTACGTCCAGGACTACTCGCTGTCGCTGACCGGCACGCTCATCGCCACCGTGCCGCTGCTGGCGCTGTTCGGCATCCTGGGCCGCCACATCATCGGCGGCATCATGCAGGGCGCGGTCAAAGGCTGACAGCGCCCTGATCAGAGCGCCCATCCAGTGCGCGTGAGGAAGGCCAGCCGGGCCCGCTTCTCCGGGAGGTCGACCTCGGTCCCGAGGACGAATCCGGCCCGGGCCAGCCGCTCGTGCGCCTTGGTGTTGCGCGCGTCGGGCTCGGCGACGACACGCGTACGCGACGGGTCGGCGAACAGATAGGCGAGCAGGACGCCCAGGAGCGCTCCGGTGAACCCGGGCCGACGGCCGTCGGCGGGCGGCCCGATCAGCAGGTGTACGCCGATGTCGCCGGGCTCGACCGGGTAACACTCGCCGACCGGATCGGCGTCGGGCTCATAGGTCTGGAAGAGCGCGACCGGCTGCCCGCCCAGCACCGCCAGGTACGCGTGATGCGTGTCGAGCGAGTCCAGGTACCCGTAGATCTCCTGAACGCGGGCGAGGTCGGCGTCGCCCATGCCCCAGAAGCGCGCCCGTTCCTCGGTGACCCACCGGTGAAGCAGGGGAGCGTCGGCGACCGGCTCGACCGTACGCAGACTCACCTCGCCGAAGCCGGGCACTTCCTGAGTGAAGACCGTCATCGCGTACCTCGTCCTGAGCGCAGCTCGCGCCAGTCGGTGACGACCGGCAGCAGGTTCCCGGCCAGCCAGGACGGCAGTTGATCGCGGTAGTGGCGGGAACCGGGATCGCCGGACGACCCGAACGGGACGACCCAGCCGCTGTCCTCGCGGCGGGCCACGTTCCAGGCGTACCGGGCGGCGGGGGCGCGGAAGCAATGCTCGGTCACGCCGGGCATGCTCGACGTCGCCAGGACGCAATCGTGGTCGCCGGCCACCCCCGGCCAGTCCTCCTCGGTCGGAACGGCTTGCCAGGGCGCGATGCGGTGCACCTCGCTCCACACCGGATGGTCCTTCTCGGCGGCATCCTCGACGGCCGCACGGACGATCTCCAGCAGGTCGCCCCGCGGGATCAGATCGCAGCGGAGCAGATGCTCCAGGGCGTACGCGATCCGGGGGCGCGCGGCCAGCCAGGGCTGGAAGATCGCGGGGTGGTCGTTCGGTGCGCTCAGGGCGGCCAGCTCCGGATGCCTCGCGAGGCCGTTGACCACCGCTCCGCGTACGGCGGCGAACAGGGTGGCGTCGGTGCTGCCGGCCGCCATCCGCCGATCCCAGCCGACGAGCCGATGCTGGGCCTCGGTCGCTTCGGTGGAGAGCCCGTCGAGCTTGGCGACCAGGTACAGCAGCGGCTCGGCCGAGGCCAGGTAGGTGTCGGTGTGGATCTCGGTGACCGCCGCACCCGACTCGATGAGCGATCGGATGCGGGTCGCCCGGTGCGCCGGCGCGAACTCCACGCCCAGGTCGGCGGCGATCCCGCGCTGGTTCGCCATCACTGCGACGTCGTCGACCGGGGCGCTCGGCATCGGGTGCCAGCCGGTCCACGCGTACGCGTCTTCGTCGGCGGGGACGACGTAGCGGCGGTTCGCCTCCGGGCGTTCCGGGATGAGGCCCGCGACGCGATGCAGCGTGCCGCCCGCGGTGTCGGCCGCCAGCACCACGTTGACCGGGAACGCCCAATCGTCCAGGGCGCGGTCGACGTCCTCGACCGTCCGGGCGCGGAGCAGCGCGGGCAGCGCGGCGAAGCCCACCGTTGTGCGTACCATCGCGGGATCGCGGAGACTGAGCGGTGCGGACTCGGCGGTGACCACGGGCCCGCGGTCGGTCTCGATCGTCTCGACCACCACGGGATCGCCGCCCGCGACCTCGACCACCTCGGTACGCACATCGGCCGCGCGCCAGCCCTCGGGACCGAGCGCCTCGACTCGACCCTCGCGGCGCCGGAGCTGTTCGGCGAACAGGTCCTGATAGTCGGCCATGGCGTTGGTGATGGCCCACGCGACGGCGCCGGTGTGTCCGAAGTGGCCGATGCCCGGACAGCCCGGGATGGCCAGCCCGATCACGTCATACTCGGGACAGGCCAGCTGAATCTGCTGGTAGACCCCGGGATCTTCGAGAATCCGATGTGGATCGCCCGCGATCGTCGTCCCCTCCGCAGTACGCACGAGCCAGCCGTTGCTGCCCGCGACGTAGGGGCCGTCAATGGCGAACAGGTCGACGGCGTGCTCGCCGATCCGCTCGCGGACCAGGCCACGCCAGAGCTTGGCGGGCAGCCCGGTGAACAGGACGTGCCCGCCGAGCCAGACCGCCAGCGGCGTCCACGGCTGCCAGGTCGGCTGCGGCAGACCGGCGTTCACGCCGTCCACATAGGCCTTCACCCAGGTACGCGTAGCCGGGTCGAGGGCGTCGAAGCAGCGCCGGGCGGTGGCGGCGATCCGGGCGCGCCGGGCGAAGACGTCCCACTCGACGGCGTCCGGCCCGAGCAGGGCGGCGCTTGTGCCCTCGGCGCGCCGCCGTTCGACCTCGAGCTGCGGGCCACGGTCGAGCGCGGTCACCTGGCCCTGCCCGAAGGCCAGCTCCGCATGGCCGCCCGCGCGGACGTGGGGGATGCCCCAGGCGTCCCGGTAGATCTCGATCACGCTCGCCCCTCGGTCCCTTAGGTTAGGCTGCCCTAATGTAGCAGAGCGAGGCATGAAACGCGGACGTAATGGGGGCGGGGTAGCGTCACGGGCGTTACGTAACGGGCGTGATGAAAAAGAGGTGAGCCGTGCCCCGGCAGGTCGACCACGATCAGCGCCGCGAGGAGTTGTCCCGCGCGGTCTGGGAGGTCGTCGGCGCCCACGGGCTCGACGGGCTGACGCTGCGTACGGTGGCGGCCGCGGCGCAGTGCACGACCGGGCGGGTGGCGCACTACTTCGAGAACAAGAACGCGCTGCTGATCCACGCGCGGGACGTCATGCACCGGCGGATGGCGGCCCGGATCGACGAGCTGCCGGAGCACGACGATCCCCGTCGGCATCTGCGGTCGGTGTTGCTGGAAGGGCTGCCGCTCGATGAGGACCGCCGGCTCGGCTCGACCGTGTGGGCGTACTTCCTGCTCGCCGCCCGCACCGATCCGGAGCTACGCCGGCAACACGACGTACGCCATCAGTCCTGGCTCACCCGGCTGACCGGGTTGCTGCGTCAGGCGTACCAGTCGGACGGCGGACTGGTGCCCCGCGATCTGGAGCGGCGCGTGCGAGGCCTGGTGGCGGTGGTGGACGGCCTGTCGCTGAGCGCCGTCGCCACGCCCGAGATGTACCCGGCGGACCTCATCGTGGCGGTCCTGGACACCCACCTGAGTCTGTTGTGGAAGGAAGTCGAATGACCACCGTGGAGATCGTGGAGACCTACGCCGAGGACGCGCGCGTGGAGCCGCTCGTGCGGGAGCTGCGGGCGGAACTGGACGCCCGCTACCCGGAGGAGATCGAGTTCGATCACCCGCAGGTGAAGGAGCGGGCGCGGTTCCTGCTCGCGCTGGTCGACGGGCAGGCGGCCGGCTGTTGCGCGTTGCAGGCGCTCGGCGACGGCGACTCGGAGCTGAAGCGGATGTACGTGCGGCCGGGCCACCGTGGACTCGGGCTCGGCCGCCGCCTGATGGGCGCGGTCGAAGACCTGGCTGTCGCGAATGGACTGACAAGCATGCGCCTGGAGACCGGACCCCGCCAGCCGGAGGCGATCGCGGTCTACGAGCGGGCGGGCTTCGTCCGCATCCCCAACTATCCGCCCTACGACCAGTGGGAGCTGAGTCTCTGCTACGCCAAGGCGCTCAGCTCGCCCGGCCGGACCAGCCCGCTCTCGTAACCGAGGACGACCAGCTGGGCGCGGTCGCGGGCGGCGAGCTTGGCCAGTAGCCGGCTCACATAGGTCCGCGCGGTCGCCGCACTGATGTGCAGCCGCGCTGCCAGCTCGGCGTTCGATCGACCCAGGGCGATCTCGCGGAGCACGTCGCGCTCCCGATCGGTCAGTGCGCCGAGCAGCTCAGGGCGAGTGTGGACGCTCGTGTAGCTCGCGATGACCTTGCGGGTGACGGCCGGGGAGAGCAGCGCCTCGCCCCCGGCCACCACGCGGATCGCGTGCCGCAGGTCGCCCGGCCGGATGTCCTTCAGCAGGTAGCCGGACGCGCCGTGCCGCAACGCCGCCGCGATGTGCTCGTCCTCGTCGAATGTGGTCAGCACCAGGACCCGTACGTCGCGCAGCTCCGGGTCCGCGACGATGCGCCGGGTCGCCTCCAGCCCGTCCAGGCCGGGCATGCGGATGTCCATCAGCGCCACGTCAGGTCGCTCTCGACTTACCAAAGAGACCGCGTCGCCCCCGGTCGCGGCCTCGCCCACGACCGCGATGTCTCCCTCACTCTCGGCAAGGGTACGCAGACCGGCGCGGACGAGTTCCTGATCGTCGACGATCACTATCCGGATCACGCCAGCCTCACCGGGAGCGTGGCGGAGACGGTGAACCCGGCCTTCTCCTCGGCCGCCGTGACGCTGCCGCCGAGGAGGCGGGCGCGTTCGCTCATGCCCCGGATGCCGTGGCCGGTGGGCGAGATCGGCCCGCCCCGGCCGTCGTCGGTGACCGCCAGCCGCAGCGTGTCACCGTCCTCGCGCAGTTCGATGTGGACGTTGCGGGCGTGGGCGTGGCGGATCACGTTGGTCAGCGCCTCCTGGACGATCCGGTACGCCGCCGCGTCGATGGCCGGCGAGATCCGATCGAGCTGAGTGTCTACATCGGATCGTACGATGAGGCCGGTCGCCGCGGCTGACGCGATCAGCCCGTCGAGATCGCGTAGCGACACGACAGCGGCTATGGTGCGGTCGTCCGCCCGGTCGTCCGCCCGGTCGTCGGCGTCGTCGCCTTTCCGGTCGGTGGCGCAGTCGTCGGTGCGGTTGACGGCGTTGTCCTCTGTGCGCAGCAAGCGGACGGTGCCGCGTAGTTCGCGCATCGTCTGCTCGCCGGTGTCGCGGACGATGCCGACCGCCCTGGCGGCGACCGCCCCGTCGCCCCGTTCGATCGCCTCGGCGGCGACGTTCGTCTGCAACGCGATCACCGACATCGTGTGCCCGATCGAGTCGTGCAGGTCGCGGGCGAGCGCCTCCCGTTGCCGCTGCATCCGGTGTTCGGCCTCCCTGGTCAGCCGTTCCTGTTCGTCGCGGCGGATCACCCGGCGGGAGCGTACGCCGTCGCCGAGCGCGATGGCCGCCGCCAGGAGCGCCACATTGGAGATCAGCTCATAGCCGAGCAGGTACGCGGCCGGTTCGCCGCCGCGGAAGCGGAAGTACCACGACACCGAGACCACCACCACCGCGGTGACGATCGCAGGCCGCAGCAGCCCCAGCTCGGCCGCCGAATAGAGCGCGGCGGCGACGGGCACCGCGACGCCGATCGCCGGGTACCCCATCGTGTAGTACGCGAACAGGCCCAGCGTCGTCGCCACGAGCACCGCCCTGGGCGTACGCCGCCGGATGAGCATCAGCGCGCCGAAGCCCACCGCGAAGGCGTACGCCGCGATCCCGGGCGTGACCCCCGCCGCCCGGTCGACTCGGTCGGTGGCGATGATCAGCGCGATCGCCAGCGTCACGAAGGCCCCGAACAGCAGGTCCACCACCCAGGGCGCGACTGGATGATCGGCCCGCGCTTGCTCCATGGTCCCGATGCTAGGCCGCCCGCGACCTGCTGAACGTCGCCTGACGACGACTTCCGGGGTCAACCGGTGACGACCCTTAGGGGCGGCGAGGTCGGTCGAGAGTCGCGATCGAGGTCCGATGGCCGGGCGGCCGTTCGTTCCTAGCGTTGGCCGCATGGAAGACGTCAAACAGTTCAGCGAAGGGCTCCGGCGGCTGCCGTGGCCGCTGATCCTGGGACTCGGCGGGCTCGCCCTCGTGCACCCGCTGGTCAGCGTGACCGGGCTGGCCGACACCTTCGGCGACGCCGTCACCCACCTGTCCGTCCTCGCCGCGATCTCGGCGATCTGGATCGTGGTCGTCGGCCTGAGCCGGGTCGAGCGGCCGGTGCTCACATTGACGGCGGCCGGGGCGGCGTACGGGCTGATCGAGCTGGCGATCGGCGGCGTCGTCGGAGTCTTCGCCGACGACCCGGGAGCCGGGCTCGACCCGTCGCTCCTCGGCTTCGCCCTCATCCCGGTGCTGCTCACGAACGGGATCTGGGGTGCGCTCACCGGCCTGCTCGCGCTGCTCGTCCAGCGGCTGCGGGGGCTGCGATGACCTCCCGCCTCGCCCGCCTCTCTCGGCGAGCCCTGCTGACCGCCGGTGGCGGCGCCCTCGCCGGGGCTGGGCTCGCCGGATGTGACGGCATCATCGCCTCCGGCGGCGCCAACAACAGCGCGCAGGGCAGTGCGGGCAGCCTTCTGACCAGCAAGCTCGATCTGCCGGGCCGGTTCCAGGTCCCGTTGCCGATCCCGCCCGTGCTGAAGCCGGTACGCACCGACGGCACCACCGACTACTACGAGATCACGCAGAAGGCGGCGAAGGCCGAGATCCTGCCCGGCGTCTCGACGACGGTGTGGGGCTACAACGGGATCTTCCCGGGACCCACTCTCGTTTCCCGGGCGGGCCGGCGTACCGTCGTCACCCATCGCAACGAACTGCCGGTGCCGGTGTCGGTGCATCTGCACGGTGGCAAGGTGGCCCCGGAGCACGACGGCTATCCCACCGACCTCATCATGGGCACCGGGCCGCACAACGGCCACAGCGGGCGGATGACCACCGGACCCCGGGACTACGTCTACGAGCTGGACCAGCCGGCCGCCACGCTCTGGTATCACGACCATCGCATGGACTTCACCGGACCGCAGGTCTATCGAGGCCTGGCCGGCTTCCACCTGATCCGCGACGATCTGGAGGAGTCGCTCGGGCTGCCCACCGGCGATCGGGACATCCCGTTGATGATCGCCGACCGTGCGTTCGAAGCCGACGGCTCCTTCCGGTATCCCTCGGTCGACCCGTCGCTGGCGAACACCCCCGGCGTCACCAAGGACTACGTCAGCGGCGTACTGGGGGACTGCGTACTGGTGAACGGGGCGCCGTGGCCGGTGCTGGAGGTCGAGGCGGCCCGCTACCGGTTCCGCATCCTCAACGCCTCCAACGCCCGGCGATACAAGCTCGCCCTCGATGAGGGCGCGTCCTTCGTCCAGATCGGCAGCGACCTCGGCCTGCTCGAACGGCCCGTCCGGACGAAGACGATCGAGATCGCCCAGGCCGAGCGGTACGACGTCATCGTGGACTTCTCCGGCTTCCCGCCCGGGAAGCAGGTGACTCTGCGCAACGGAAACGGCCGGGGCGGAACGGCGGACGTGATGCGGTTCGTCGTCACGCGTGGGGCGTCGGACGACAGCCGGATCCCGGACAAGCTCGCCGCACGTGAGCAGCTCAGCCCGGACCAGGCGGTCGCCGAGCGGCAGATCGTCTTCGCCCGGGGCGGGGCGGAGAAGAACGGCATGACATTGTGGACGGTGAACGGTCGGCCGTTCAGTGAGGATCACGTCGTCGCGCGCCCCAAGCTCGGCACCGTCGAGAAATGGACGATCCGAGCGTTGAACGTCGAGCACCCGTTCCACATCCACCTGGCCGGATTCCAAGTCCTGAACGGCTCGGAGCAGGGATGGAAGGACACCGTGAACCTCGACAACGGCGGCCGGGCCGAACTGCTCGTGAAGTTCGCCGGATTTCGCGGCAAGTACGTCCTGCACTGCCACAACCTCGAACACGAGGACATGATGATGATGGCCAACTTCGAGGTGGTCTAGCAGTTCACTGCCGCTGGTCTCTGCCGCCCGCCGGGCGACCATGCTGCTCAGCCGGCTGCTGCCGTGGCGACCGTCAGCAGGGTGCGGACGGCCAGATCGGCGTCGTCCGGATCGGCCGGGACCAGTCGCAGGACACGGTGCGCCGGTGGATCGAGCGGGATGGCGACCAGGCCCTGGGCTCCGGTCAGGGACAGCTCGGGAACGACCGTCACCCCGAGCTGCTCCCGGACGAGGGCGAGCAACGTCGCCATGTCACGGATCCGGCGCTGCGGTTGCAGCGGCTCGCCCGCGTCCTCATACAGGCGTCTCAGAAGTGGCTCGCATCCGTTGTCGGACAACAGGAACGGATCGTCGGCCAGCTCGGCGAGCTGGACCGACGGCTGCCCCGCGAGCGGATGGCCCGGCTCGACGACGGCGAGCATCCGATCGCGATGCAGCACCACGCCGTACGCCTCAGCGGCTGAGCCGCCGTCGAGATCGGCCACCACCCCGGCGTCCACGAGCCGGTCGTCGAGCCACGTCCGGACCTCGGCGTCGCTGCCCTCCAGGAGAACCACGGCCACCTCGGGAAGGCGGACGGCGTACGCGGCGATCAGCGAGGGCAGGAGCTGACCCGCGCTGGGAAACGTGGCCACGCGTATCCGGCGTCGGCGTCGCCGGGTGGCGGTGGCGGCGACCTCGCTGATCCGCTCGACCCGGGCGACGGCTTCTCGGGCGTGCCCGATGATCAGCTGCCCGTGCACGGTCAGCCGCACACCACCGCGCGTACGCGTGACGAGCGGCAGTTGCAGCTCCCGTTCGAGCGCGGCGACCACGTGGCTGACGCCGGACTGGGTCAGGCCTAGCGTCGCGGCCGCCTTCGTGAAGCCACCGGCGTCGGCGACCGCGACCAGTGCCCGCAACTGCGCCAGGTTCATGACTCATCCTCATGCTTCCCTGAGTTGTACATGTTGGACTTGTTCTGGCCCGTCCCCGCACAGTAATGCGCGTGACGATGCCTCGCCGGTCCAGCCTGCTCACCCTGATCGCCGTCGCCGCGCTGTGGGGCGCGTCGTTCCTGTTCATCCGGATCGGCGTACGCGATCTCGGCCCGGTCGCGCTGATCGAAGCCCGGGTCGCCCTCGCCGGCCTGGCGCTGCTCGCGATCGTGACCGTCCTGCGGCGGCGGCCGTCCTGGCGCGATCGGTGGCGTTACCTGATGCTCGGACTGCTGTCGGCAGCCGCCCCGTTCACCCTGATCGCGGCGGCCGAACTCCACCTGACGGCGTCCCTGGCGGGGATCCTCAACGCGACCACGCCGATGTTCAGCCTGCTGCTGTCGGCCTGGTGGCTCCGCGAGCCGCTCACCGTACGCAGACTGGCCGGGGTCGTGGTCGGCGTACTCGGGGTGGCGGTACTCGTCGGGCTCGGGCCGATCGACCCCGGCCCGGCCCTCTGGGCGTCCGTAGCGGCCAGCCTGGTCGCCGCCCTGCTCTACGCCGCCGGAGGAATCTACGCGGCGACCCGGTTCAGCGGCGTCGCGCCCATCTCGGTCGCCACCGGCCAACAACTCGCGGCGGCCGTGCTGCTAATGCCACTCGCGGCGGTGCTGCCGCCCGCGGACCTGCCCGGCCCGTCCGTGACAGCGGCGGTGCTGGCCTTGGCACTGGCGTGCACGGCGTTGGGCTTCGTGCTCTTCTATCGGCTGGTCGCCCAGCTCGGCTCGACCGGCGCGCTCACGGTGACTTACCTGGTGCCGGTGTTCGGCTCGGCCTGGGGCGCACTGTTCCTCGGCGAACGGCTGTCCGTCGGCGCAGGACTCGGCCTGCTCCTGGTGCTGGGCGGCGTCGCCCTCGTCACCCGCCCCTCCGCCGTCGCCGCTTCCGCCCCCGCCCCCGCTCCCGTCGCCGCTCCCGACGCCTTACCTGCGCCCGACTGCCGCTCCCGCTCCGGGCCGAGGGCCGAGCCGCGTTGATCATGGAGTTAACTGTGGTGTCGTCGGTGTGTCGTACCCGGAAACTCCATGATCAACGGCGCGGGGTGGTCGGTTCGCGGCGCGGCTGGCCGGTCAACGGCGCGGGGTGGCCGGTCAACGGCGCGGCTTGGACGGTTCGCGGTGCGAGGTGGTCGGTCCACGGTGCGGGTCGGTTCGCGATGCGAGGTGGCTGGCCGCGGCGCGGATGGCCGGTCGCGGTGCGGGGTGGCCGGTCACGGTGCGCGTTGGGGTTGGGGCCACTCCTTGGTCCGTCGTGTGCCCATGGTCTGCCCTTTTCGGCCGCTTTCAAGGTCGTGTTCCCGTGGTCTGCGCGAAACCGGGCTCTGAGCGCAGATGGCGGGACCTTCGTCACCGAAATCGGGCCCGAAACGCATACCACGGGCACACGATCTCGCCGGCCGGCCGCTCAGGCGGCGGCGTCTGGCCC
The DNA here is from genome assembly GCF_040682475.1 of Hamadaea sp. NPDC051192. NCBI lineage: Bacteria > Bacillati > Actinomycetota > Actinomycetes > Micromonosporales > Micromonosporaceae > Hamadaea > Hamadaea sp. NPDC051192. The sequence continues at coordinate 172 of NZ_JBFBAZ010000127.1, read as the reverse complement.
GATGCGTTGATCATGGACTTTCCGGCCCCGACACACCGGCGACACCACAGTTAACTCCATGATCAACGGGGAGGCGACGGCGACACGGCGGTCGCGGACGTCATCGTGGATCAGACCGTGGCCGACCTCGGCCGCATCGCGCTCGCGGCGCTGGTGGCGAACCTGCTGTTCC
>NZ_JBFBAZ010000126.1:0-22829 GCF_040682475.1 Hamadaea sp. NPDC051192 | reverse complement strand
CCTCCGCGGCGTCCACCATCCGGCCGGTGAAGATGATGTCCTTGGCCTTCGCCGGGCCGACCAACCGGGACAGGCGCTGCGTACCGCCCGCGCCGGGGATGATGCCCAGCTTGATCTCGGGCTGGCCGAGCTTGGCGTCCTCGGCGACGACCCGCCAGTCGGCGGCCAGCGCCAGTTCGCAGCCGCCGCCGAGGGCGTACCCGGTGATCGCGGCGACCACGGGCTTCGGGATCCGCGCGATGGCGTCGAAGGCGCTGCTCAACGCGCCCGCCCGCTTCGCCATGTCGACGTACGACATATCGGCCATCTCCTTGATGTCCGCGCCGGCCGCGAACACCTTCTCGCCGCCGTAGATCACCGCCGCCCGGACCGAGTCGTCCGCCGTGATCTGCGCGGCGACCGCCCGCAGCTCCTCCTGGACCTGGATGTTCAACGCGTTCATCGGCGGCCGCTCCAGCCGGATCGTGCCGATGCCGTCGTTGATCTCCAGGCGTACCAGTTCGCCCATGTTGTGTCACCCACTCCTGCTGGCCGCCCGGCTCGCAGCGGCGGTGGCCGCTGGGACCGTGGCGGGCACCTTGTCATTCTCGGGTCGCCCGTTCGAGCCGAGCATATGGGGCGCGGACGGGCTTGGCGTGCGAGGATGGTTCCACGTTGATGGGGGTCAATCTTGATCGTCTACTATCGAGATCGGCACGTCCAGGTCACCTCCGAGGCGCTGCACGTCGGCGAATCCCGGATCCCCCTGGCGCGACTGCAATACGTCTGGCATCGCGAAGGCGTGGCCGAACCCGCCGTCCGCCTCCGCCGGACCCAGCGCGGCGTGATCGGCTTCGCACTGATCGTCGGCGCGCTGCTCGCCCTGATCGGCGTGCTCTACGTGTTCGCCGGGGTGGTGGGCCAGGCGGCCGGCGCCGGGCGCGTACTGCTGCCGTTGGCCGGCGTGGTGGCGCTGATCGGCTTCGCCGGCCCGCTGCTGGAGATGGCTCTGCACCGCGTCGATCACAGCGTCGACCAGGGCCATCAGGTGCACGAGATCTGTGCGGTGATCGACGGCGTGGAGCGCCGCCTGATCCGGATCGCCGACACCCACCGATTCGGCAAGATCTACCGAGCGCTGGAACGGGCGCTCGAAGACACCGAAGGGGACGCGCTCGAAGCGGCCGAATTCGCCCAAGGCTCCGAGGACGGCACCTGACCGGCCGCGATGATGATTCCGACGGGCCGTTGATGATCAGCGGAGTTTTCGTGGGGCTATGACACCGCGAAGACTCCGCTGATCATGATGGGCCGCCGCGAGGGCTGTCAGCGGACCGCCGCGAGGGCCGTCAGCTGACCGCCGCGAGGGTCTGCGTGGCGATCTCCAGCTCCTCCTCGGTCGGGACGACGAGGACGGCGATGTCCGCCCCGTCCGGCGAGATGAACGTCTCCCCGGCCGCGTTGCGTACGGGGTCGACCTCGATGCCCAGCCGCTCCAGTCCGGCCAGGGACGCCGCCCGGACCAGCGGCGCGTTCTCGCCGACTCCGGCGGTGAAGGTGATCGCGTCCAGCGTCCCGAGCTGGGCGTAGTACGCGCCGACATAGGACTTGATCCGGGCGCAGTAGACGTCGAAGGCCAGCTGGGCGCGTTCGTCGCCCGCCGCGACCCGGGACAGCACGTCCCGCATGTCGTTGACGCCGCTCAGGCCCGTCAACCCGGATCGCTGGTTGAGCAGCTCGTCCACCTCGTCGAGGCCCATCCCGCCCACGCGGACCAGGTGGAAGACGACGGCCGGATCGATGTCGCCGGACCGTGTGCCCATGACCAAGCCGGGCAACGGCGTGAATCCCATCGAGGTCGTCACGCTCCGGCCCGCCCGCACCGCGCACGCGCTCGCGCCATTGCCGAGGTGCAAGGTGATCACGTTCGCCTCGGGCTTGCCGAGCAACTCCCCCGTACGCCGGGAGACGTACGCGTGCGACGTCCCGTGAAACCCGTACCGGTGGATGCCGAAGCGCTCGGCGACCTCGTAATCCAGGGCGTACGTGGCGGCCGCGGGCGGCATCGTCCGGTGGAACGCGGTATCGAAGACGGCCACCTGCGGCACATCCGGCAGCAGCTTGCGGGCGACTTCGATGCCGGTCAGGTTCGCCGGGTTGTGCAACGGCGCCAACGGGATCAGCTCGCGTACCACGGAGATCAGCTCGTCGTCGACGAGACTGGGCGCGGAGAACCGCGTACCACCGTGAACCACGCGATGGCCGACCGCGACGAGGCCGGTGAGATCGAGCTGGGCCAGGATGTCGCGCAGCGCCGCCTCGTGGTCGGTGACGCGCTCGGTGATGCCTTTCGCGAGCGTCTGGCCGTCGTCGAAGAGCCGGTATTTCACGGATGACGACCCGCAGTTCAGCACGAGAACCCGGCCGGTCACGAGGCCGCCTGGATGGCGGTGATCGCGACCGTGGAGACGATGTCACGGACGGTGGCCCCGCGCGACAGATCGTTGACCGGCTTGCGCAGGCCCTGCATGACCGGGCCGACCGCGACCGCGCCCGCCGAGCGTTGCACCGCCTTGTACGTGTTGTTGCCCGTGTTCAGGTCGGGGAAGATCAGCACAGTGGCGTGCCCGGCGACCTCGCTGCCCGGCATCTTCGTGGCGGCCACGCTGGGGTCGACCGCCGCGTCGTACTGGATCGGGCCGACCACCGGCAGGTCCGGCCGGCGCTTGCGCACCAGCTCGGTGGCGTGCGCGACCTTGTCGACGTCCGCGCCGAACCCGCTGATCCCGGTCGAGTAGGACAACATCGCGACTCGGGGCTCGACCCCGAACCGCTCAGCCGTCGCCGCACTGGAGATCGCGATGTCGGCGAGCTGCTCCGGGTTGGGGTCCGGATTGATCGCGCAGTCCCCATACACCAGTACGCGATCCGCCAAGCACATGAAGAACACGCTCGACGCGATGGACACCCCGGCCGCGGTCTTGATGATCTCGAACGCGGGCCGGATCGTGTCGGCGGTCGGATGCACACAGCCGGAGACCATCGCGTCGGCACGCCCGCTCTGGACCATCAGCGTGCCGAAGTAGTTCACGTCGCCGACCTGGTCCCATGCCTTCTCGACCGTCATGCCCTTGTGCTCGCGCAGTTTGGCGTACGTGGCGGCGAACTCGTTGCGCCACTGGCTCGCGTTGGGGTCGACGAGGCGCGCCCCGGAGTCGTCGAGCCGGAGGTCCAGCCCCAGGTCACGGGCCTTGTGCCGAATGACGTCGACCGGGCCGAGCAGCGTCAGCTCGCACACGCCGCGCCGCAGCAACTGCTCGGCCGCGCGCAACACCCGCTCCTCGGTGCCCTCTGGCAGCACGACGTGCCGCAGATCCTCCCGCGCCCGTTCGATCAGCTCGAACTCGAACATGAGCGGCGTGACGCCGTCGGACCTGGTCACATCCAGCCGGGCCGTCAACTCGGGAACGTCCACAGACGCCTCGAACGCGCCGATCGCGGCGGTCACCTTCCGTTGATTCTGCGCGGTCAACGCACCCTCAAGCCCGGTGAGCCGGCCGACGGTGTCGAAGCTGTCCTCGCGTACCGATATCACCGGAACCTCGCCCCGGAACCTCCCGACCAGCGAAACCACCCGCGGGTCGGGTTCGATGCCCAGCGTCAGCACCAGCCCGGAGATCGACGCGAGGCCCGCGAAATGCGCGGCCATCGCCGCGACGATCAGATCGGACCGGTCACCCGGCGTGACCACCAGACAGCCATCACCCACGTGGTCGAGGAACGTCGGCACGGTCGCGCCGCCGACCACGATGTCCAGCACGTCCCGGTCCAGCGCCTGCGGCGAACTGCCGAGCAGCGGCGTCGCGTTCAGCACCTGCACGACCTCCGCGACCGTCGGGGCGCTCACGGCCGCGACGCGCGGAACGGCATACACCGGGGTTCCGTCAAGATCAGCTTGTACGCCAGAACGCAGCTCAGGCGAGACGCGATTGGCCACGATCGCGACCACCGAATGACCGGCCACCGCCTGCCGAGCACCCCGGATCGCAGTGTCGAGATCCACCGCGCCCCGGCCGTCGCCGTCCACCACGGGCAGCAGCGGAGCACCCAGCTCCCGGGCCAGCCGAAGGTTCATGCCCAGCTCGTCGGGGAACGTCGGCTCGCCCTCGCCACCGTCCGGCGCACCGAAGTCGGTGCCGACGATCACCACCGCGTCGCAACCGCGCTCGACCTCGTGGAACCGTTCGAGGATCAGCCCGACCATGGCGTCGACCTGCCCCCGGGCCAGCATCAACGCCGCCTCGTCATACCGGACGCCAGTCGCCGCGGCAGCCGGCGGCATCCCGTAATGATCTCGCAGCAGCGCCACGATCGGGTCGTCGTCCTTCCGCGTGAACGGTCGGAACACCCCGATCCGGCGTACGCGTCGGGACAACAACTCCGCCACGCCGAGTGCGATGGCCGACTTGCCGCCGCCCGCATCCAGGCCGGTCACGTACACGCTGCGCGCCACGTAGATCACTCTACTTCCGCCGCGCCGGGCCTACTCGTGGACGGCGCGGCGGGTGTGAAGTTCGGCGCTCGTGCCTAGTCGTTTATTCGCGGACGCCCTCGGTTATTCGCGGACGCCCTCGGTTATTCGCGGACGGCGCGGCGGCCGTGGAGATCGGCGCGGTCGGCGGCGGCCCGGCCCTCGGCCCAGCCCTGCCGGTTCGACACGGTGATCGAGCGGGTCTTGAGTGCCGGGAACAGCTCCTGGAACTTCGCGGCGACCTCCTCGCTTCGCGCCTTCAGCACCGGCAACAGCGTGCTCTCCCCCACGTCCCGGATCGTCTCGCTGACCGCCGTCTCGGTCGCTCCCCGCAGCCGCTCGCCGATGCGCTGCGCGTACGCGGTGAGGAAGGCCTGCCGGAACGACCGGGTGTTGTTGCGCCCGAACCGGTCCTGCTTGGGGCCGGACTGCGTCATCGCCGCCACGGCCTGCACCAGCAGCGACGTGAACAACAGCTCGACGGAGTCCAGGTCGCCGGGGAACCCGGTGACGGTGGCGAACCCGTAGTACTCCATCCATACCGAGCGGCAGCCGTTCGCCTCGGCCACCGCCTGGAGCAGCAGCGTCTTCGCCGCCTCGTAGGGGTTGTCGATCGGAATCCGCCGGACGGCGGGCTCGTCCTTGCCACCCGTCCGCGCCATCAGCAACGCGAAGTCGATGCTGTGCCGAGTCATCAACTCCTGCGCCTTGGCCGTGTACGCCTCCGCCTCCTCCGGAAAGGTCGTCGACTCCGCCTTCGCCAGCAGCGCGCGTACGCGGTCGAGCATCTTCTGGTCCACCGTCTTCGGCGCGACGTGCTGCGGCCGCGCCTCGCCCGGCAGCGGACCCTGGAACGGCAGACCCGGCAGCCGCCGGAGGTGCCAGATGGTCTGAATCACGAGCTGCGGATCGGCCTGCCCGACCGCGCCATCCTGCTCCGCATCAGGGCGTTTCGTGGTGATCTGGAGGAGCTGCGCCTGCCAGCGTTCGTCGACCGTGGCCGGGGCATAGGCCCGTGTCTGCGCGAGCATGGCCGCCCCGGCGAGCCGGGCGTGTTCGTCGGTCAACGCCTTCTTCACCGACCGGTGCAGCTCGAACGGCTGCCACCCGCGCTGCCACACCGCCAGCACCTCGGCCTGCATCAGCGCGAACACCGCCGCCGGCGCCCCTGGACGCGCAGCCAGCGCCTGCACCGCCCGGGTCAGCTCAGCCGGCCGCCGCGCGTCGTACGCGAAGACGCCCTCAGCGACGATGCGCTCCACGATCTCGCGCTCGGTCGGCATGCGCTTGTCCCCCACCGCATCCCCTTCCGTCGCGAGCCCAACCTCAGCAACCCTATCGGGCCGGACCGACGCTTCCGGCCGTCGCCGCCGCGCCCGCCTGCACCGGGATCGTGATCTCCAACTCCCCCTCGCTCACCACTTCCGCGCCGAATCCGCTCGCCCGGAACAGCATCGCGCTCGGCCGAGCGGCCACCGCATCGCTCACGACGATCCCGCCCCGCGTCCGGCCGGTCCCGTCGAAGTAGCGGAACTGGAGCGCTTGTAAAGCGTCGCCATGCTTTTCGCGTACCTCGGCGTAGCGGGGCGAGTCGTGGATGGTGCCCGGCGAGGCGCCGTACGCCGCGGCAACCATGGGCAGCGTGATCATGGAGGCGAGCATGTCCGCGATCTGAATCCCCGCGTGATTGTCGCTGTGTGCAAACGTGGGCACTTCGAGTAGCCGTCGGTAGGGATCATCGCCGGTGCGCCACTTCTGCGTGAAGATCGAGTGCGCCACCTCGATGTTCTGACCAGGATTACGGCTGTCAGCAATGATCATTCCGGTCGAGCGGTTCTCCTTGAGATACCGCACGAAGTGAGTGGCGATGTCCTGCATCGAAAACCCATAAGTGGCGGCCGGCTTCAGACGTTCTCCCGATCGTTTGACCCAGACGCGACCGATGATCCGACACCCGAATCGGTCGACGAGCTGCAGCAGGCCATAGCGCACATGCTGGGCATGCCGCCGCCGATCACGTGATTCGCTCCGCGTCTTGCCGAGCAACGCGCTGCCCTTCATCTCCCGCAAGATGTGGTCGAGCGCGGGGCCGGCCTGAAACAGCGACGGGAAATTCCGCCGCTTGAAGTCGAGAAACTCGCTGGTCAGCTCGGGAACCAGATCAGCGTGGACGATGAGACCCAGGATGATCATGGCAGGGGTGGCGGCGGGGTGGCTGTCCGGCTCTTCGACGCCGCCGGATTCGTCAAGATAGAGGAAATGCACGCGACGAAACTAGGTGCAACAACAAGACACTGCAATACCGCACTTCCAGCTGTGGATAACGCGCCGCACAATGTGGATAAGAAATGCGGTAGTGCAGTCCGGCATGGACCAGAAAAGCACTGAGGGCCACCTAGTGGTGGCCCTCAGGAGTGCGCTTTCAGCCATCCGGCCTACGACGTGCGTTGAGATTAGCATGACGCGGAGGCGACTCGCAACTAGGAGAAGCGGGCGGCCAATTCGACCGTACGCCGCGCCGCCGCCACCATTGCGATATCCACGAATCGGCCGTCGGAAAGGACCGCAGTCCCCGCATCCGGATCGAATGCGGAGAGCAACTCTTCCGCCTTTTCCACTTCGGGTTCGCTCGGCCGGAACGCCTCGACGATGACGGGCAGTTGCCGGGGGTGGATGGCGGCCCGCCCGAGCAGACCGAGGCCACGCCCGGTGACGCAGGACGCGGCCAGCCCTTCCAGGTCGGAGACGTGCGGGTAGACAGACATCGCGGGCGGGCCGAGTCCGGCGGCTCGCGCGGCGACGACGACGCGGGATCGGGGCCAGGCGAGCCCCGCCTCGGCGGAGACGTGCAGGTCGGCGCTCAGGTCGGCCTCGCCGAGCCCGATCGAGCCGTCCGGCCCGCAGACCGTCGCGATCTCGAACGCCGCCTCGACGCCACGGGCGGACTCGATCAGCGCGTGCACCGGGACTCCGGCGACGGCGGCGGCCCGGACCGCCTGAGGCGTCTCCACCTTCGGGACGCGCACGCCGGCCAGGCCGGGCAGCCCGGTCAACGTGTCGAGCTGTTCGAACGCGCTGATGCGTGCCTGGACCGGCACCGAGTGGGTGGAACCGAGCAGGTCGGTCACCGCGTCCAGGGCGTACGCCTTCCGAGCGGGCGCGACGGCGTCCTCCAGGTCGACGATGACCGTGTCGGCACCGGAGGCGAGCGCCTTGCCGAAGCGTTCGGGCCGGTCGCCGGGTACGTAAAGCCAGGTCAGCATCAGACCACTCCTCGTTCGCGCAGGCCGGCTATCTCCTGTTCGGTCAGGCCGAGGTCGGCGAGGATCGCGTCGGTGTCGGCGCCGTGCGGGCGGCCGGCCTCACGGATCTCGCCGGGGGTGGCGGAGAGCCGGAACGGGACGTTCTGCATGAGCAGTTCGCCGCCTTCAGCCGTGGGCACTTCGACGAACGTGCCGAGGGCGGCGAGCTGGGGATCCTCGGCGAGTTCGGGGACCTCGTAGACGGGGCCGACGGCCGCGTCGGCCTCCGCGAACGCCTTCAGCACCAAAGATCGTGGGCGGGCCGCGATCCAGTCGGCGACCGCCTTGTCGAGCAGGTCGACATGCTGGGCGCGCCCCGCGCCGGTGGCGAACCACGGTTCGTCGACGACCTCGGGCATCCCCACCAGGCGCATCACCCGCTCGGCGACGGAGGTCGCGCTGGTGGAGACGGCGACCCAGTGTCCGTCCGAGCACCGGTACGCGTTCCGCGGCGCGTTGTTGGCCGACCGGTTGCCGAGCCGGGGCGAGACGTAGCCCAGCTCCTTCCACCAGGTGACCTGCGGACCCAGCATCGCCATGATCGGCTCGACCAGGGAGAGGTCGACGACCTGCCCGGTGCCGGTGACGTCCCGGGCTCGCAGTGAGAGGAGGACGGCGTACGCCGCGGACAGGCCGGTGACCGAGTCGGCCAGCCCGAACGGGGGCAACGTCGGCGGCCCGCCCGGTTCGCCGGTCGCCATCGCGAACCCCGACATCGCTTCGGCCAGCGTGCCGAAGCCGGCGCGCGAGGCGTAGGGCCCGGTCTGGCCGAACCCGCTGATCCGGGCGATGACCAGGCGCGGGTTCACCTCGTGGAGCACCTCCGGGCCGAGTCCCCAGCGTTCGAGGGTGCCGGGCCGGAAGTTCTCCACGAGGACGTCTGCATCGGCGAGCAGGCGCTTCAGCAGCTCCGCACCCTCTGGTGTGGACAGATTCAGCGTGCCGCACCGCTTGTTGCGCATGAGGACGCGTCCCCACAACCCGCCGGGGCCATGACCACGGGCGGTGTCGGGCACCTTCGGATGTTCGATCTTCACGACGTCGGCGCCGAAGTCGCCGAGGAACGCGCCCGCGAGCGGGCCGGCGATGACGGTCGCGATCTCGACGACCTTGATGCCGTCCAGCGGTTTCATGCGGTCGCCGCCCGTCCGTCGGCGACCAGATGAGGAGAACTCTGGCCGGTCATGGGAGGTCCACCGCGATCCGGAAGCCCACGCTGGGCGAACGGTCCAGCCCCAGGCCCATGAGCAGCAGTTTGATGCTCACCTCGGGCGGCTGCGGGCCGCCGTCGAAGTACCACATCGAGCCCTCGGCGCGGTGGGCGCTGCCGCCCTTGAGGATCACGAACCGCGTACGCCCGTCGCTGTGCTCGCTCTCGGTCAGGTTCCACACGAGCGGGTCGCGCCGGTCGATGACACCCAGTTCGGCCGCCACCTGCCATTCGTCCTCGGTCGGCAGACGCGCGCCCGCCCAGGCGGCGTACGTCCGAGCCTCGGCGAGCGTCACCTCGGTGACGGGTGCCTCGGGATCGGCGACCGGCCACGGCTCGGCTCCGACCGCCTCCAGGTACGCGGCGAACTCAGCCACGCTGACCTCCAGTTCACCGATCGCGAACCGGCCGAGGTCGACCCGGCGTCGCAGCGTCGCCATGTCGTGCAGGCGAGGCGGCAGCGGCTTCCACTCGTCGACGAACGGCGCCTCACCGTAGAGGCCGGTCTCGCGACGACGATGGCGCACGATCAGGTCCCCGCGACCGGCCGGCACCTCGACGGAGCCGCTCGGCGGGCGCTCGACCGCGGCCGCCCGGTGCGGTACGCGTACCGCGGCGCGAGCCGGGAACCCGGATTCGGCCATGGTGGCCGAGGACTGCTCTCCCGAGGACGTCGCCCAGGCGACGGCTCCGGCGGGCAGCTGCCCCGAGGCCACGACGCTACCGCCGTCGACGATCCAGGGACCGTCATAGTCCGGCCCCCGGTTGACGATCGTCCACAGTGTCTCGCCGTCGAGGTCCCACCGGGAGGCGTACACCGCCGTTCCGGCGGGATGTCCGGCCAGCGGCGTCCACTCGGCTTCCCGGAAGAACCGCGCATGCGTCGACCACGTCTGGCGCATGAACCGCAGCAGTGCCTTGTCCCGCTCCGACCAGCCGACCCAGACGCCGAACACCGACTCCCAGACGAGCAGGCCGGTGCCGTTGAACCAGGCCGACTGAAGCTCTTCGAGGTGGTCGCGGTGCCAGCGGCGGGTGTGATGCAGCATGTGCCGGGGCTCGAACCACTTCGCCCGCAGGACGCCCGGAACCGCCGAATCGGCGAACCACTGCGCCCAGGACATGGTGTGGTCCTGGATCCGGTCCAGTGGCACCCGCGACTCCCCGGCGAGCACGATCTGCGGGGGCAACGCGTCGACCAGCTCGGCCGCGGACTTCAAGGTGTCGAGGAAGACCCCGTCGACCCCGAGGTCCGCGACCAGTGTGGCGACCTCGTCGGCCGAGCCGCCGTCCCACGGGTTGTAGTCGACGAAGACTTTCACGCCCCGAGCCTGGAAGGCCCGGACGACATCGGCCAGCCCGGGGACGTCGCGATAGAAGGCGAACTGGTCGCGGTCGTCCAGTCCGATCACCGGGTACGCGTGCCACAGCACGATCCCGTCGAAGCCGCCGAACTCCTCGATCGACGTGTCGACGAAGGCGTCGACGGTGAACTCACCGGTCGCGTGGTCGAACAGCGACTCGTCCCAGAGCCAGACGAGCGCGACCGCGAAGCAGTCCAGCGGCACCCGCTCGTAGCGAGATCCGTCGTAGTCGAGGCGCTCGCGGGCGGACTTACGCCAGCGCGCGAGCGCGTTACGCCAGGCCGGCCACTGCGCAGGGTCCTCCGGTGCGGCGAAGATCTTCGCCTCGTCGAGGACGGAGAGGTCGGCGTCCAGGTCCAGCGGAACGGTCGTCGGCTGATCGATCGGCCGGGGCACGTAGGGGTTCACGGCTTGACCGCCAGCTTGTCGATCTCCTCCCGCAACGCCAGCGAGCTGGAGGCGCCCAGCCGCGTCGCGCCGATCGCACCGGCCGCGCAGGCCCAGGCCAGCGTGTCAGCGATCGGTTTACCCTCCGTGTACGCCACGGCGAACGCGCCGACGAAGCCGTCCCCGGCGGCCGTCGTGTCGACGGCGTCGATCTTCGGCGCGGGGATCTGCATCCAGGTGCCTTCGCGGTCGGCGTAGAACGCCCCGTCAGCGCCGACGGTGAGCACGATCTTCGGCGCGATCTGCCGCAACCGCTCGATCAGCGAGTACGCGTGCATGCCGCGGGCCGAGGCACTCGGGCTCCGCCGGGCCGAACTGTCGATCTTGTCGCCGAGGACCATCTGGGCCTCGATGAGGTTGACGATCAGAACGTCGACCAGGGAGAGCAACTCGTCCGACAGGCTGCGGGCCGGAGCGGCGTTGAGGAGCACCGGAACACCGGCGTCCCGGGCGACCTGAGCGGCCTCCTGCACGGTCTCCAGCGGAATCTCGAGCTGCATCACGAGCGCGTCGGCGGCCGCGATCGCCGCCCGGTCGGCTTCCGTCAGAGCGGTCAGCTTCGAGTTCGCGCCCGGCGCCACCACGATGAGGTTCTCGCCGCTGTCGTCCACCGCGATGAGCGCCACCCCGGACGGGCCGGGTTCGGTCCGGAGCAGGGACAGGTCGAGCCCCGCCTGTGCCATGTTGTCGCGTACCTGCTGGGCGAAGGCGTCCTCGCCGACCGCGCCGACGAACGTGACCTCCGCCCCGGCGAACTGCGCGGCGATCGCCTGGTTGGCACCCTTGCCGCCCGGGACGGTCGTGAAGCTGTCCCCGAGGACGGTCTCACCCGGCCGCGGCAGAACGGCTGCGGTCGCGACGAGGTCGAGATTCACGCTGCCGACGACGACGATCTTCATGTGCTCACCTTCATTGTGCGTTCGGCCAACTCGGTGAAGGTCACCTTGTCGCTGCCGGGAATGCTGGTCCGCAGGGTGTCGCGCAGCGGCGCGGCCCAGTGGTCGGGAACGGTTCCGGCCAGGGCGGCGGTGATCGCGCCCACGGTCGCACCGTTGGAGTCGGTGTCGCAGCCCGCGCTCACCACAGCGCAGACCGACGCGGCGAAGTCACCGCCGTGGTACTCGAGCGCGGCCGCGACGAGGGCGGCGTTGGGCAGAACGTGCACCCAGTGGCGCTTGCCGTAGCGGGCGTAGATCTCGTCGACCACGCCTTCCCAACTGTCGCCCCGGGTAGCCAGGTCACGGCCGTCCATGATGGCGTTGGCGAATCGGCTCACCGGAGGCACGACGGATTCCCCGGCGTCGAGCACGTCGTCGATGTTGTCGGCGGTGAGCGCGGCGCTGCTCATCGCGGCGACCCACATGGCGCCGTAGATCCCGGCCCGGACGTGGCTCACCGAAGCGTCCCGGTACGCACACTCCGCAGCCAGATCCGGTCGCCCGGGATGGATCCAGCCGTAGAGGTCCGTGCGGATCTGCGCCCCGATCCACTCCCGGAACGGGTTCCCGCGCAGCGCGGTCTCCGGCGGCGTGTGGCCGAGCAGCAGATTCCGGTACGCGATCCGCTCGGCCGTGAAGACGCGCCCGCCCGGCAGCTCGTCGAGCCAGGCCTGGGCGACGTCGTCGGCGGTGAATCCGGGACCGCACCGCTCCACCAGTCGCAGCGCGATGAGGGTGTAGTTGAGGTCGTCGTCCTCCGGCATCCCGTCGCTGACGCCCGCCGCGAGCGGCTCGGCGAGGCTCGTCGGGGCGGATCGCCGGTTCCACGGCCAGCGCCGGGTGACCTCGTCGGGCACAGAATCGCCGGCGATGTAACCGGTCAGCGGCCACTGCCCGCTCGACTGCAGGATCTCCCGGATGCCTTCCCGGGGGATCTTCTCGACCGGCTTGCCGAGTACGCAACCCGCCGCGCGCCCGACCCACGCGGCATGCAGCCGCTCCAGGTCGTGCCGCGGCTGCTGCCGCGGAACGTTACGCCACAACGCTTTGACGCCCGCGAAGTCGTCGGGTTCGCCGGGGCGGACCGGCATCGGCTGCTCGTCGAGCGCGGCCATCAGTTTCTCCGCGAGCGCGTGCAGCTCAGGCGTTGCGGGCGTGGCCGAAGCGCCGCTGCTGCCCGCGGTGAGCGATCCGCCTGCGTCCAGCCACCGCCAAGTCACCTTCGAGACGTCTTTGCCCAGGTCACGGGCGGTCACCAGCTCGTGGGAGAGCAGGTCTTCGGGCTGAACCCAGCTCAATCGCATGGGCATCAAGCTACCGCCGACCACTGACAACGAACCGGGAATCGTTGCGGCATCCGGGATATCGCGGCCTCACGACGCTGTGAGACCGCGTTATCCCGGAAAACGTGGCTAACCCGTTGATCATGGAGTTCGCCACCCCGACACGCCGTCGAAACCTCAGTTAACTCCATGATCAACGGCCCGAGCCCCGAGGAGCGGGAGCAGGAGCAGGAGCAGGAGCAGGAGCGACCGCGGAAGCGGGAGCGGGAGCGGGAGCGGAGAGGAGCGAGCCGACAGACTGAGCACGGGCGGAAGCCCGCGCGAAGTCCGAGGCAAGCACCTCAGAGGCGACGAGCGCCAGCGAGGAGCCGACAGCGGCCAAGTCCAGCCGAGACTCCGCAGACACCTCAGCAACCCACGAAGCGGGCACCCCGTCGATCCCGTGCAGAGCCCCCGCGATGGCCCCCGCCATGCTCGCGATCGAATCCGCGTCGCGGCCGTAGTTGACCGAGCCGAGGATCGTGTCGCGTACGTCGCCGCCGGAGACGGCGAGCATGCCGAGCGCGATGGGCAGTTCTTCGATCGCGTGCAGCCGGGACGCGCGGCGCGCGCCCAGTCCGGGTTCCCGGTACGCCTCGCCGACCGTGTCGAACGGTGCCATCGCGGCGCGCAGCCCGGTGACGGTCGACATGTCCAGTCCGCTCCCGACGGCGTACCCGTTGGCGGCGGTGAGCACCGCGGAGATGGCAGCCCGGGTGCCGTCCCGGGCCACCGCGAGGGCCGCCGTGAGCACGTCGTCCACAGTGGCCGATGGTGGGACCGCAGCCGCGACGCACGCGGCCATGACCCCCGCGGCCTCGCGCCCGAAGCTGTGCTGGTGCGCCCCGGCCAGCTCGATGGCCTCCCGGTACGCCGCCACCGGATCGCCCGCGTTCACGATGCCGACCGGCGCGATGTACATGGCCGCGCCGCAGTTCACGGCGTTACCCGTGCCCGCCTCGCGGGGGTCGGCGTGGGCGAAGTGGAGCCGGGTGATCAGGTGCCGCTCGCCGGCCGCCAGCCGGTGCAGCGCAACGGTTTGGCGTTGCAGGTCGGGCACCCACACGAGCTGTTCCAGCAGATCGGGCACGAGCAGCCCGGCCATGTCGTACGCGTCCAGGTGGTCCCGCTTGCGGGCGTACGCCCGGACGAGCGCGTGGGTCACCAGGGTGTCGTCGGTGATCCGGCCGTGCCCCTTGGCGTAGGGCGCGGTCGGCTTGTCTTCAGGAGCCCGCATCGGCGGGACGATCCCCGTGACGGGCCCGCCGTAGCGGGCCCGGATCTCTTCAGCCGAGTGGCCCTCGACAGCGCCGCCGAGGGCATCACCCACGGCGGCGCCGGCGAGGCACCCGATGCTCTTGGCGAGGAGCACTACTTCAGGACCTGCTTTCCGCCATCCTCCAGCGTCTTCGCCAACTGATCGATCGAGATCTTGTTGGCGAAGTACTGCTGGAGCGCCGGGGTGGCGATCTTCGACTTCCACTCGGAGTAGCCGGCGGCCCGCTGGAACGGCGCCTGCACCAGGGTGTCGGCGCTGGCCACGGCCACGTCCCAGCCCTGCTTGCCCTGGGTGGACTGGACGAGCGACGCGCCGGCGGCCTTGCCGGTCGGGACCAGCCAGTCGCCGTGGGCCAGCTTGGCCATGTTGGTGGCGTTGAGGAAGTTCGTGATGAACTTCATGGCCTGCGTCTTGGCCTTGGAGTCCTCGCTGATCGAGATGGTCTGCGGGTTGGCCGCCTGGTTCTGCGACGTCCCCTTGAGCGCCGGGAGGGTCACCCACTCGAAGTCCTTGGGCGCCTGCTCGATCATCTGCTGGCGCAGGTAGATCGAGCCCGGGAGCATGGCGTACTTGCCGCCGAAGAAGCCCGGCAGCGGGTCGGTGCTGCCGAACGACAGCGCCTCGGGCGACGCGGACTTGTCGACGTAGACCATGTCGTGGATGCGCTGCGGGATCGCCTTCTCACCGTCGCCGACCTTGACGGTCCACTTGCCGCCCTCTTCGTAGAAGAAGGCGCCGTCGTAGTTGAGGGCGAGGTTCATCACGCGGTTGGTCGGCGACTTCAGCGCCCAGGCCACGCCGTACTGACCCGGCTTGGTCAGCTTCTTGGCGTTGGCCGCGAACTCGTCCCAGGTCCACGGGGCGTTCGCGGCGGGCACCGTGACGCCGGCCGCGTCGAGCAGCTTCTTGTTGGCCAGCACGACCTGCGACTCCAGCAGGAACGGCACGCCGACGACCTTGCCGTCGACGGTCACGGTCTGCCAGACCTTGTCGGAGATCTCCGACTTGAAGTCGGCGGGCAGCAGCGAGCTGAGGTCGGCGAGGTAGCCCTGCTTGGCGAACTCGCCGAGGGCGGCCGACTCGTAGTGGATGATGTCCGCCGCGTCGCCGCCCTCGAACGAGGTCAGCAGCTGGTCGTGGACGGAGTTCCAGTCACCCTGCACGTACTCGATCTGGATGTCGGGGTTGGCCTTGTTCCAGTCGTCGACGATCTGCTTGTTCGCGGCCAGCGACTCCTTCTGCCAGGCGAGGCTGAGGAACCGCAGCTTGACCGGGCCGGTCGACTCCGGCTCCTTGTCGTCACCGCACGCCGCCAGGAAGGCGGCCGTCGCGACCAGGCCGGGCAGGGCCAGCAGCGATCTTCTGTTGATGTTCACGGGCGATCTCTCCATTGAGGTTTTCCCATCCATAGCCGTTTAACCCTTGACCGCGCCCGCCAGGGAGCCTTCGGCGAGACGCTTCTGGAGCACGGCGAAGAAGACCAGGCTGGGCAGCGTGGCCAGCAGCGAACCCGCCGCCAGCGGCCCGAGCCGCGCGATCCCCTCCACCCCGACGAATCGAGCCAGCGTCACCGGCAACGTCGCCAGTTCCGGGCTCTTGAGCAACACCAATGCGAAGAAGAACTCGTTCCAGGCGCTGATGAAGGCGAACAGCGAGGTCGCCACCAGGCCCGGCGCGAGCAACGGGGCCACCACCCGGCGGAGCACCTGAAGCCGGGACGCGCCGTCCACCGACGCGGCCTCCTCCAGCTCGCGGGGGATGCCTCGGACGAAGCCCTGGAGCATCCACAACGCGAACGGCAGCGACCAGGTGACGTACACCAGGATCAGGCCGAACCGGGTGTTGGTCAGGCCGGCCTCCCGCAGGATCAGGAACAGCGGGATGACCAGCAGGACGAACGGGAACAACTGGCTGACCAGCACCCAGCCGAGGGTGATCGTGCTGAGCCTGGTCTTGAAGCGCACCAGCGAGTACGCCGCCGGCAGCGCCAGGAGCACGGTCAGCGCCGCAGACGCGGACGCGACGATGAGGCTGTTCAGCGCCGAGCGCGCCAGATCCTGCTCCGTGAACGCCGTGACGTAGTTCTGCAACGTCGGGTGCTTCGGGATCAGGGTCGGGTGCAGCTCGACCATCTCGCGCGGCTCCTTGAAGCTGATCGACAACAGCCAGACCAGCGGGAAGCCGAGGAAGACCAGGTAGCAGCCGAGCGTCAGGTACTGCGCGGCTCGTTTAAACGTTTTCACCGAAGCCGTGCGGGAACGGGCCATCAGTTTGCCTCCCGGAGGCGGCGGCGCAGGTACACCGCGAGGAGCGCGACGATGAGGAGGACCATGACGTTGCCCAGCGCGGCCGCGTATCCGTAGTGGCCGTAGCGGAACGCCTCCTCGTAGGCGAACAGCATGGGCAGCATCGTCTTGCCGCCCGGCCCGCCTGCGGTCAGGACGTAGACCAGGCCGAACGAGTTGAAGTTCCAGATGAAGTCCAGGCTGGTGATCGCGACCACGACCGGCGCGAGCGCGGGCCAGGTGACCGCCCGGAAACGCCGGAACGCACCGGCTCCGTCCATCTGGGCCGCCTCGTGCAACTCCCGTGGCACGCCTTGCAACCCGGCGAGCAGGACGATCGTCGTCTGCGGCAGCCCGGCCCAGATCCCGACCAGGATCACCGCGGGCAGGGCGGTGCTGAAGTCGCCCAACCAGTTGTGCCGCAACCCGTCCAGGCCCACCCGCGAGAACGCCTCGTTCAGCATGCCCGCGTCCGGGTGGTAGACGAGCTTCCACATGATGCCGACCACGACCGGCGGCATCGCCCACGGCACCAGCGCCAGCGTGCGCGCCAGCCAGCGCAGCCGAAGCGGCTGGTTGAGCAGCCCGGCCAGGCCCAGGCCCAGTCCGAACTGCAGGATCGTCACGGCGAAGGCCCAGATCAGGCCCACCTTGAAGGCGTCCCAGAACTGCGTGTCCTGTACCAGCTCGCGGTAGTTCTCCAGGCCCGTGAAGGTGATGTCCACGTTCCGCCCGGCCCGCGCGTCGGTGAAGCCCAGGAACACCCCGCGGAGCAACGGCGCCGCGGACAGCATCACGACTGGGAGCAGGGCGGGCAACAGCAGGAGATACGCGAAACGCTTGTTCTGGTCGCGCGATGGCTGACGCGTCGCGCGCGGGGTTTCTTCGAGAGTGGCCGTCACGCGGACTCCCTGCGGACGAGGGCGGGGGCGATGCTCTCCCGGCGGGCGGGCAACGTCGGATCGTCCAGACGAGACAGCAG
Source organism: Hamadaea sp. NPDC051192 (assembly GCF_040682475.1). NCBI lineage: Bacteria > Bacillati > Actinomycetota > Actinomycetes > Micromonosporales > Micromonosporaceae > Hamadaea > Hamadaea sp. NPDC051192. The sequence goes on along the minus strand of NZ_JBFBAZ010000126.1, from coordinate 5,190 downwards.
AAGTTGGGCCGCCTTGCGGCCACGGGCCGCCGCGCCGAGGTCGACGCTGGTCAGCCGGGGGAACGTGAGCTCGGCGATGTCGGTGTTGTCCATGCCGACCAGCGCCACCTCCTCAGGTACGCGAATGCCCGCCTCCAGCAGCGCGTGCAGCGCGCCGGCGGCGATGAGATCGTTGGCGGCGAAGATGGCGTCCGGACGGGTGCGGTTGAGCAGCCGCCGGGTCGCCTGAAGTCCGGCGTCGAAGGTGAACTCGCCGTTCTCCACGCCGACCGGTTCGTGGCCGTGCCGGGCGAGCGCGGCGCGGAATCCGGCGTCGCGGTGCGCTCCGGGCACCGTGTCCGGGGCGCCGTTGATCAGGACGATGCGCGTACGCCCCAGCTCGACGAGGTGGTCGACGGCGAGGGCGACGCCGGCGATGGAGTCCGCGCGGACGTTGTCGATGGGGGTCTCGTCGGGCAGCTGACCGACTACGACCACCGGCACCGCCGTACGCCCCAACTCATGCAGATGCGCCTCGGTGACCCGCAGCGGCGACATGATCAGGCCGTCGACGTAGCGCCGGGCCAGCCCCCGCAACAGCTCGGTCTCGTTCGCCGTGTGCGCGTTGGTGGCCTGGATGAGCAGCTGCCGGCCGGACCCGGCGATCTCCTGCTCGATGGCGCGCATCATCTGCACGTAGACCGGGTTGCCGATGTCTGCCACGGCCAGCCCGATCAGCCCCGTACGCTGCGCCTGAAGCGACCGCGCGATGGCGTTGGGCACGTAGCCCACGCGCTCGGCGGCCGCCTTGACGCGGGCGGACAGCTCAGGGCTGCCCCCCAGTCCGTTCAGCACCCGGCTGGCGGACGCGATCGAGACTCCCGCCAGGTCGGCGACGGTCCGGACAGTGGCCGGACCGGTGTGAGTCCCATGTTGGAAACGTTTCCGTCCCACGTGCGACGCCTCCGGGAAACTTTTGGCGAACTTTCCCGGGAGCTTTCCTCACGTTGTGGCGACCGCAACATCATCCGTTCGGCCGGTTCTCATGCCACATCCCCCGCCACACCTTGCCAGGATTCCCAGCAGATCACGGTTACGCCTGCGATCTTGAGCGGTTTTACCAGGCATAACCGTGATCTGCCGCCTAAGGCGGGGGCGTCAGGGCCGGGCGTCAGGGCTTGGCGACGATCTCGCGGCCGAGCGGCCACAACGCGGCGGGCACGAGCTTGAAGTTGGCGATACCGAACGGGATGCCGATGATGGTGAGGCACTGGGCGATACCGGTCACGACGTGCGTGAGGGCCAGCCACCAGCCCGCGATGATCAGCCAGACCACGTTGGCGATGGTCGAGGCGATGCCCGCGCTCGGCTTCTCGGTGATCGTGTAGCCGAACGGCCACAGCGCATAGCGGGCCAGCCGGAACGAGGCGACCCCGAACGGGATCGTCACGATGAAGATGAAGCACAGCACACCGGCGAAGGCGTACGCGAGAGCGAGCAGGAAGCCGCTCCCGAAGATGAACCAAAGGATGTTCAGGATGGTCCGCATCCTCTGATCATCCCGCGTGAGCGCAAGCGTTGTTCAGCGGTTGGCCCAGGGAACCGATTCCCAGCCGTCGGGCAGCGCTGGGGCCGTCCAGGACGGGTCGGGCTCCCAGGTCGCCCAGCTCTCGTCCCACCACCGCTCCCCCGCGTCGAGCCGGGCGGCGATCCGGTCGCCCTCGGCCTGGATCTCGGCGACCCGGCCGGGGTAGCGCAGCTCGCCGGTGCGGGCGAACTCCTCGACGTCCTTCCACTCCCACGCGGGCGCGCCGGCGGGCCAGACGATGTCCAGCTCGTGGTCGAGGGTGTCGAACCCGATGGGCGTACGCCGTGGGGCGTCCTGCAGGTTGAAGTACCACCCGGTGAACCGCCGCTCCGGGCCCGTCCAGAACACGAAGATCGCGTGGTCGACGTCCGCCCAGTGCAGCGAGAGCAGGCCGTGCCCTTGCCAGCTGCGGTGCCCGGCGAGGTCCCACGGATGCCGGCCGGCCGGGAACTCGCCGTCCGGGAACGCGAACGGACTGCCGGGCGGCTGATAGGTCACCAGCAGGTCGCCGTCGTCCTGTACGCAGATCGACGGCGACGCGAACCACAGTTCGTTCCGGATGACCTCACGGCGTACGACGGTGTCCCCGGGGTGGAAGGGCGTCAAGACGCCCGGGCGCTGAACCGCCCGTCCTCGTAACTCACCTTCAAAGGGACGCCGAAAGTCGCCGACAGGTTGTCGCCGGTGATCACCTCGTCCAGCAGCCCCGCCGCCACGACCGCGCCCTGGCGCAGCAGCATGGCGTGGGTGAAGTTCGGCGGAATCTCCTCCACATGGTGCGTGACCAGCACCAACGCCGGGGAGTCCGGATCAGCCGCGACTCGGGCGAGCCGGCCGACGAGGTCCTCGCGGCCGCCCAGATCCAGGCCGGCGGCCGGTTCGTCGAGCAGCAGGAGTTCGGGGTCGGTCATCAGCGCCCGCGAGATCTGCACGCGCTTGCGTTCGCCCTCGGAGAGGGTGCCGTAGAGCCGCTCGGCCAGGTGCCCGACGCCGAACTGCGTCATCAGCGCCTCGGCCCGGGCCAGGTCACCGGGGTCGTAATCCTCTTTCCACCGGCCCATGACCGACCAGGCGGCGGTGACGACCACGTTGCGGACGATCTCGTCGGCCGGGATGGTCTCGGCCAGCGCCGCGGTCGACAGACCCACCCGCGTACGCAGCTCGTGCAGGTCGGTCCGCCCGATCCGCTCGCCCAGGACGTGCATCGTGCCGCTGGTCGGGTGCGTACGCCCGGCGGCCAGATTGATCAGCGTGGTCTTCCCGGCGCCGTTGGGGCCGAGCACGACCCAGCGTTCGTCCAGCTCGACCCGCCAGGTCAGGTCACGCAGCAGGTGCTGGCCGGAGCGCGTCACGACCACGTGATCGGCCGCGACGGCCAGATCCGGGTCGTCCGCGGCGGGAAGGTCGTCCACGACGGGTGGGTCGGGAAGCTGATCGTGCGCCACGGGGCTATCAAATCAGCTACACCGCGAGCGAGTACGCCCGGGGCGGCAGCGTGTGCATCCGGTCGCGATCCGCCGGTACCAGCACGTAGTGCTGGATCCAGAGAAATCAGCCGATCGGCTGGAAACTCGCGACGCCTCCGCCGACGTCATAGCGGGCATGACAGCGGTGATCGAGATACGCGGATTGCGGAAGACCTTCCGCAGGCTGCGCGGCGGCGGGAAGGTCGCCCTGGACGGCTTCGACATGACCGTCGAGGCGGGACAGGTGCACGGCTTCCTGGGGCCGAACGGCTCGGGGAAGACGACGACGTTGCGGACCCTGCTCGGGCTGGTCCGCGCGGACGCCGGAGAGATGACCGTGCTGGGTCGGCCGAGCGGTGACTACGCCCAGGTGGCCCACCGGGTGGGTGCGATCGTGGAGAGCCCGGCGTTCTTCGGGAACTTCACCGCGCGCAAGACGTTGGCGCTGCTCGCGACGGCGGGCGGGGTGGCGGCTCCGCGAGTGGACGAGGTGCTCGCGCGGGTCGGCCTCCGCGATCGGGCCCACGAGCGGGTCAAGACCTTCTCGCTCGGCATGAAGCAGCGGCTCGCGGTGGCCTCCGCCCTCCTCAAGGCCCCGGAGCTGCTCATTCTCGACGAACCTGCGAACGGACTCGACCCGGGCGGCATCCACGAGATGCGCACGCTGCTGCGCGATCTCGCCGCCGAGGGCGTCACGGTGCTGGTCTCCAGCCACATCCTGAGCGAGATCGAGCAGGTCTGCGACACCGTCACGATCATCTCGCGCGGCCGCCGCGTGGTCGCGGGACCCGTCGGCGACGTGCTGGCCGAACATTCCAAGGGCGAATATCTGGTACGCGTGAAGCAGCTGGACCAGGCCCGCGAAGTCCTCGAAGGAGCTGGCCTGACCGTCTCGGCGACCGACAGCCACCTGGTCGTGGCCGGGGTCGCCGACGCGGCCGAGATCAGCGAGGCGCTCGGCCGGGCCGAGGTGTGGCTGACCGAGCTGACCCCGATCGGGGCCGATCTGGAGAGCGTCTTCCTGGACCTGACCGCGACCCGGCCGCTGCCGGGGGCGTACCGGCAGGTCGACGACGCGGTGCGGGTGCAGTCCGGCGAGATGGAGGTCGTCGCGTGAAGGGCAATCTGCTCCGGGCCGAGCTGCAACGGCTGTTCTCCCGGCGGTTCGTGCAGATCCTGACGGCCGTGATGATCGGCGTGTTCGGGGTGACCGTCGCGGTGACCATGGCGGGCAGCCACCAGCCGACCGCCGCCGACTGGGCGAGCGCGGTCATGCAGGCCGACTCCGAGAACGAGATCCACCGACAGCTCTACGACGAATGCGTGGCGGCGCACTCCCCCGGCTCGACAGCCGTCGAACGGGCGAAGTACCCGAACGTCTGCCGGCTGACCGTCGTGCAGCCCGAGGACTTCCTCTACGACACCTACGTCTTCAAGACGTCGATCCGGCCGCTGATCGGGTTCCTGGCGGCGTACCTGGCGTTGTTCGGGTTCCTCGTCGGAGCCACCTTCATCGGGGCCGAACTGGCCAGCGGCGGTGCGACCAATCTGCTGCTGTGGCGGCCGGAGCGCGTACGCGTCCTCGGGGCGAAGCTGGCCGTCCTGCTCGGCTCGGTCGGCCTGTTCTCGGTCGTGTTCTCGGCGCTCTACGTCGCGACGTTCTACGGCATCGCCCAGGCGACCGGCTACGTCGGCGGGGTCGACTCCGACTTCGTCGGCAACCTCATCGTCCTCGTCGCTCGCGGTGTCGCGCTGGCCGTGATGATCACCGCGGTCTCCTTCGGCGTCGCCACCGTCGGCCGGCACACCGCCGCCGCCCTGGGCCTGCTCACGGCGTACGCCGTCGTCTGGGAGGCCGGGGCGCGCCTGGTGATGGAGGTGCTCAGCTATCGGCCGCAAGAGCCCTGGTTCCTGTCGACCTACGTCGGCACCTGGATGACCGGCTCCCTGCAGTACTACATCGGGTACGACGAGTACGGCCACGTCGCATGGTGGCAGGGGGCGGCCGTGCTCGGGACGCTCGTCGCGGTGGTGCTGGCGACCGCGTTCGGCGTCTTCCGCCGCCGCGACCTCGCCTAACCCCCACCCCCACCCCCACCCCCACCCCACCCCACCCGCCCCCTCCCCCCACCCCTCCCCGTTGATCATGGAGTTAAC
>NZ_JBFBAZ010000125.1:0-23081 GCF_040682475.1 Hamadaea sp. NPDC051192 | reverse complement strand
CATGGAGTTAACCGTGGTCTCGGCGGTGTGTCGAAGCTGGAAACTCCATGATCAACGGCCGCCGCCGCATGATCCATCCGCCTTACCTTGTAAGATGGCCGCGTGTCGAGACCTGCCCTGAGCCGGGACCGGGTCCTGCGGGCCGCGGTCGAGCTCGCCGACTCCGGCGGAATCTCCGCCGTGACGATGCGCCGCCTCGCCGAGGAGCTGGGCGCCGAGGCGATGTCGCTCTACCACCATGTGGCCAACAAGGAGCAGGTCCTCGACGGGATCGTCGACGTGATCGGCGCGGAGATCAACGAAGCCGCCGCCCGCGTGACGCTCCCCAGCCACGGCGACGGCTGGAAGAAGGCGGCGCGCGTACGCATTCTCGCGGCGCGCGAGGTGCTGTTGCGCCACCCGTGGGCGCCGGCGCTGATCGAGTCGCGGACGAATGCCAGCCCGGAGATCCTGCTGCACATGGACGCGTTGGTCGGGATCATGTCTGACGGCGGGTTCTCGCACGACCAGACCCACCACGCGCTGCACGCCTTGGGCAGCCGGGCGGTGGGCTTCACCCAGGAGTTGTTCACGCCGGGGAACGGGCCGGCCACGGGCGAACCCGATCCGGTCATGGCCGCCATGGCGAAGCGACTGCCCAATCTGGTCGGCATGCTGTCCGAGATCGCCCACGACGACCCTGACTCCACCCTCGGCTGGTGCGACGACCAGGCCGAATTCGAGTTCGGGCTCGACATCGTCCTCGACGGCCTCGACCGGCTTCGCTGATTTCCGCTCGCTGACCCCTTGACCGCCCTTACGGCGTAAGGCTACCTTACAACGTAAGACTTACAACGTAAGGTCAGGAGTTCTCGATGAAGGCGTATCTGCTCCACGCGTACGGACCGCCGGAGAATCTGCTGCTCAGCGAGGTTCCCAAGCCCGAGCCGGGGCCGGGTGAGGTCCTCGTCCAGATCCGCGCGACGTCCGTCAATCCGTACGACTGGCACCACATGCGGGGCGAGCCCCGCGCGGCCCGTCTCGTCCCCGGCGGGTTCGGCAGGCGCCGGCCCCAGCACTCGATCCTCGGCTGCGATCTCGCCGGGGTCGTCGAGGGCGTCGGCTCCGGCGTCACCGCCTTCCAGCCCGGCGACAACGTGTACGCACTGGTCACCCACGGGTCATACGCGGAGTACGCGTGCGTACCGGAGGAGTTGCTGGCACCGAAGCCGAGCAGCCTTTCCTTCGAGGAGGCCGCCGCGGTGCCCATGGCCGGCGCGACCGCCATCCAAGCCGTACGCGACGACGCCCAAGTCCGCAGCGGCCAGCGGGTGCTGGTGAACGGCGCCTCCAGCGGCGTGGGCACGTTCGCCGTCCAGTTGGCCCGGACGGCGGGCGCGGAGGTGACCGCCGTCTGCGGTGGACGCAACGCCGACCTGGTCAAGGGGCTCGGCGCGGTCGCCGTGATCGACTACACCGCCGAGGACTTCACCAAGGTGGCCCGGGACTTCGACGTGCTGGTGGACATCGCGGGCAGCCCCCGGATCACGGCGGCCAAACGGATCCTCCGCCCGCAGGGGTCCTATGTGATCATCGGCGGCAAGGCCGGCCGCTGGTTCCGGCCGATGGACCACCGGATCGCCGGCGAGCTGATCGGCAAGTTCAGTTCGCAGCGCATCCTGGGGACCGACGTGGAGATCGGCCCGGGCAGCGCCCGGAACCTCGAAGAGCTGGGCCGCCACGCGGACAACGGCGACGTCAAGCCGGTGATCGACAGGCAGTTCACCTTCGCCGAGCTGCCGGCCGCGATGCGCTACGTCGAGGCCGGGCACGCCTCCGGCAAGGTCGTCGTCAGCCTTCCCTGAGCCGCCAGCCGCCAGCCGCCAGCCGCCAGCCGACAGCGGTCAGCTGTCGATGTCGGGGCGCGGCCAGGGGCGCCCGTCGAGCCGCTCGATGTCGGTGTTGAACCGTTTGAGCATCTCGACGAAGTCGGCGACCTCCTCCGCCGTCCAGTTCTCCAGCACCCGATCCAGGCCGGCCACGCCGAACGCGCGGTCGGCCTCCATCTTGCGTACGCCTTCCGGCGTGACCTGGAATTTGCGCGCGATGCCGCCGTCGGGGTCGGGGATGCGCTCGATCAGGCCCTCCCGCATCATCGCCGCGGTCTGCCGGTTGAGGGTGGACGCGTCGAGGCTGAACGCCTCGCTCAGCTGCCCGATCGACATCGGCCCTTCGAGGTGGATGCGGCTGAGCAGCACGTACGCGCTCCGGTCCAGCTGGATCCCGCTGCTTCGGCTGCGCAGGTGGATGTGCCTGGCGAGCAGCATGGTCTCCATCTCGACGAGGTCTGTCGGCTTCCGCATGCGCCCCACTCTCCTCAGCCGTGGCCGATGTCAGCTTAAGTGATGTGCCTCATACACTCCTTATGCATCGTACACATCGTGTGTAGCGTACACGTAATGAAATCCCGTTCCGGACCTGTAGTCGCCGTCCTCGCGGCCGCCGGCATCGTCGCCGCCCTGATGCAGACGCTGGTGGTGCCGCTGATCGGCGAGCTGCCGACGCTGCTGCACACCAGTTCGTCCAACGCGTCGTGGGTGATCACGGCCACCCTGCTCTCGGCGGCGGTCGCCACCCCGGTCGCGGGCAAGCTCGGCGACATGTACGGCAAGCGCCGCATGCTCCTGATCTCGGTGCTGCCCCTGGTCCTCGGATCGGTCATCGCCGCACTGTCGTCGTCGGTCGTCCCGATGATCGTGGGCCGGGGCCTGCAGGGCCTCGGCATGGGCATCGTGCCGCTCGGCATCAGCCTGCTCCGCGACGTCGTCGCGCCGGAGAAGCTCGGCGGCTCGATCGCGCTGATGAGCGCCTCGATGGGCGTCGGCGGCGCGCTCGGCCTGCCGCTGGCCGCGGCGATCGCCGAGAACAGCAGCTGGCGTGTCCTGTTCTGGACCGCGGCCACGCTGAGCCTGGTGGTCGGCGTCCTCATCACCCTGTTCGTCCCGGGCGGCTCGCGGGAGAAGAACCCGGCTCGGTTCGACCTCCCCGGCGCTATCGGCCTCGGCGTAGCGCTCGTCAGCCTGCTGCTCGCCGTCTCCAAGGGTTCCGACTGGGGCTGGACGAGCGGCACCACGCTCGGGCTGTTCGCCGCCGCCGTCGTGATCTTGGTTGCCTGGGGCTGGTGGGAGCTGCGTACGCGGGAGCCGCTGGTCGACCTCCGCGTCACCGCCCGGCCGCAGGTCCTGGTCACCAACGCCGCGTCGATCCTGGTCGGCTTCGCCATGTACGCCCAGTCGCTGATCATGCCGCAGCTGCTCCAGCTGCCGAAGGAGACCGGGTACGGCCTCGGCCAGTCGATGCTGGCGATGGGCCTGTGGATGGCTCCGGCCGGACTCATGATGATGCTGCTGTCTCCGCTGGGCGCGAAGCTGACCGCCGCGCGCGGCCCGAAGGTGACCCTCGCCGTGGGCAGCCTGGTCATCGCGATCGGCTACGCCTCCTCCATGGCGCTGCTCGGTTCGACCTGGGGTCTGCTCGTCGTCACGATCATCACCAGTACCGGCGTCGGCCTGGCGTACGGCGCGATGCCGGCGCTGATCATGGGCGCCGTGCCGCACAGCGAGACGGCCGCCGCGACCAGCTTCAACACGCTGATGCGCTCGATCGGCTCGTCGGTCTCCGCTGCGATCATCGGCGTCGTGCTGGCCAACATGACCACCGCGTTCGGTCCCTACGTGCTGCCGTCCGAATCCGGCTTCCGGACCGGTCTGCTCATCGGTGCGGGCGTCGCGCTGGGTGCGGCCATCGTCGCGGCCGTCATCCCCACCAAGTCGAAGAGCATCGTGCCCGAGTCGGAGCTCGTCCCGGCGTACGCCGAGGAAGCGGTCGTGTCCGAGGCCGGGGCGCGATGACCACTTGGGACGACACCGTGGACCTGCTGGTCGCCGGATCGGGCGCGGCCGGGCTGACCGCCGCGATCGCCGCGGCCAACCGCGGGCTCGACGTCCTGGTCGTGGAGAGCACCGCGAAGTGGGGCGGCACGACCGCCGTCTCCGGCGGCGGGCTCTGGGTCCCGGCCAACCCGCTCATGCTGCGGGCCGGGGTCCAGGACTCGCCCACGGAGGCGCTGACCTACCTCGCTGAGGTCATCGAGTACGCCGGACCGGCGTCGTCGCCCGAACGCCGTCGCGCGTTCGTCGAGACCGGCCCGGAGATGGTGGCCTTCCTCGGGCGGCTCGGGGTGAAGTGGAAGCGGGCCAAGGACTACCCGGACTACTACCCCGACCGCGCCGGCGGCAAGATCGGCCGGTCCATCGAGGTCAAGGCGTTCAACACCAAGCTGCTCGGGGAGGCGTACGCCGATTCGCGGGTCAAGGACGGGGTTCCCGCCCCGCTCGCGACGGACGACGTCTGGCTCCTGGCCCGGGCCTGGTCCACTGTCAGCGGCTTCGTCCGCGGTGCCCGGTTCGTCTTCCGGACGCTCGGCCAATACCTGGCGGGCAAGCGCCCGGTCGGCATCGGCGGCGCCCTCTCGGGCTCCCTCATGCACATCGTGCGTACGCAGGGCACGCCGGTCTGGACGTCGACGCCGTTGGTGGACCTCGTCGTCGAAGACGGCGCCGTCACCGGCGCGATCGTCGAGAAGGACGGCAAGCCGCTGCGTATCCGAGCGCAGAAGGGTGTCGTCCTGGCCGCCGGCGGGTTCGCGAACAATCAGGCCTGGCGCGAGAAGTATCACGGGGTCGAGGGCCACTCCTCGGCCCCCGAGGGCGACCAGGGCACGGCGATCGAGATCGGCGCCCGCGCCGGCGGTGCGCTCGAACTGATGGACGACGCCTGGTGGGGCGGTTCGTTCGTCGGCCCGGACGGCAAGGCCGCGTTCCTCGTCGCCGAGCGGTCGCTGCCGTTCAGCATCGTGGTCGACGCCCACGGCGAGCGCTTCACGAACGAGTCCGCCTCGTACATCGACTTCGGCCACGACATGCTGAACCATCCGGTTCCCGGGCCGATGTGGATGATCAGCGACGCGCGGCACGCCCGGCGGTACCTGAACTCGGCGTACCTGGGCAAGAAGAAGGAGTGGGCGGCGGCGGGCATCCTCGTCGAGGCGGACACCCCGGCCGAGCTGGCCGTCCGGATCGGGATGGATCCGACGCGGCTCGCCCAGGCCATCGGCCGGTTCAACGGCTTCGCGCGTACCGGGGTGGACGCCGACTTCGGCCGCGGCCGGACGGCGTACGACAACTATTATGGCGACCCGCGGGTCGCACCGAACCCGAATCTCGGCCCGCTCGAGAAGGGGCCGTTCCGCGCGGTCCGCATCTACCCGGGCGATCTCGGCACCAAGGGCGGCTTGCTCACCGACGCCGACGCGCGCGTGCTCCGCGCGGACGGCTCGGTCATTTCCGGCTTGTACGCCGCAGGCAACACCACCGCGTCCGTGATGGGCCGGACCTATCCGGGACCGGGGTCCACCATCGCCCCCGCCATGGTCTTCGGTTACCGGGCCGCCCAGCACGCGGCGGCCGGCCGTTGAACCGGTGGCCGAGCCGCTCAGCTGCGGCAACCCGCTGAGCCGGTGGCGCCGGCCCGCCTGCCGGCGCCACCTCTTCTTCGCCGGGACCTACTTGCGGCGGTTGCGGGTGATCAGGAAGATCGCGGCGACGATGCCGCCGACTACGACGATGCAGCAGACAGCACTGCAGCCCCAGAAGCCGAAGCCGCCCGGACGGCGGCGCAGGTACTCGTCCTCGGCGGCGAAGGCGGCCCCGGGGAGGGCCAGCACGGTGAACAGGCCGACGACCAGCGCGGCCCACAGGCGGGTGATGCGGTTCATGTGCCCAGCGTAGAAAACTCGATCAAGTCGGCAGACCGATATCGTCGAAGCTGTGACTGATCTTGCGGTACGCCGCGCCACCGCCGCCGACCTGCCCGCCATCGTCGCCATGCTGGCCGACGACCACTTGGGAGCTACCCGGGAGGGTGCGCCCGACGACCCGGCGTACGCCGCCGCCTTCGCCGAGATCGACGCCGACCCGCATCAGCGCCTCGTCGTCGGGGAGGTGGCCGGTGAGGTGATCGCCACCATGCAGCTCACCATCATTCCGGGCATCGGCCGCAAAGGAGCCCGCCGCGCGCTGATCGAAGCGGTACGCGTCCGTTCCGACCTGCGCGGCGGCGGGCTCGGCAAGCAGCTCATCCGATGGGCGATCGAGACCGCCCGGACGGAGGGCTGCGTGATGGTGCAGCTGACCAGCGACAAGTCGCGTACCGAGGCGCACCGGTTCTACGACCGGCTCGGCTTCACCCAGAGCCACCTCGGCTACAAACTGACCCTGCGTTGATCATGGGGTTTCCGGTCACGACACACCGCTTCGCCTCAACCAGTCCGTGCAAGTGATCGTTGATCCGTGCATGGGCTGGTTGAGGAGGGGTTGATGGCTAGGGCGCATGTGCTCAACGCTGACCGGCGGCAGGTGATCGAGAATCTGTGGGGGCTGGGTAAGACTCTGGAGGAGATTGCCGCGGCGGTGGGAGTGGCGTTCTCGTCGGTGTGGCGGGAGATCGAGCGGTATAACTCGTATCGGCATGGGGTGAAGAATCCGTTAGGGCGGGTGCGGCGGGGTTTGTACCGGTGGGGGTACAGCGCGGTGTCGGCGCAGAAGCGGGCCGACACCGCCCGTGGGCGGCCTAAGCCGGCCAAGCTCGCGACGGCGGGCCGGTTGCGGGATGAGGTTGTGGCAGGGTTGGTTGAGAGGCTGTCGCCTCAGCAGATCGCGGCGAAGCTTCGGCTGTTGGCCGATCGGGAGTTGCAGGTGTCGCACGAGACGATCTATCAGGCGATTTATGTGCAGTCGCGGGGGGCTTTGCGGCAGTTGGTCGATGACCAGTTGCGGGTCAGGCGTAAGGCCCGGCGTAGCCAGTCCCGGGAGGCGGTCGCGGCGCGGCGGGCGATACGCAACCGTCCCTGGATCACCGAGGAGTTGCACATCTCGGCGCGTCCGGCCGAGGTCGCCGACCGGGCCGTGCCCGGGCATTGGGAAGGTGACCTGCTCATCGGCGCCTATGGCCGTTCGGCGATCGTGACCATCGTCGAACGGGCGTCCCGGTTCGTGCTGCTTGGTGGCCTGCCCGTCGACCGCAGCAGTCCCGAGGTGCTGCAGGTGGTCCGAGGCCTGTTCGCACGCCTGTCCTGGCAGGTGAATCCCGCCGCCGACAGCCGCCTGGTCAAGACCCTGACCTGGGATCAAGGCGCGGAGATGGCCAACCACGCCGAATTCGAACTGGCACCGGACTGCGCCGTCTACTTCTGCGACCCGCACTCGCCCTGGCAGCGCGGCACCAACGAGAACACCAACGGCCTGCTGCGCGACTACTTCCCCAAAGGCAAGTTCGACTTCACCACCATCGGCCAGGACGACCTCGACGCGGTCGCCGCTCAAATGAACCGGCGACCGCGCGAAACCCTCGGCTGGGACACTCCGGCCGAGCGCCTACAACGGCTGCTTGCACCGACCGGTTGAGACCGCCCGGTGTGTCGAGGGTGTGAACCCCATGATCAACGGGGATGGGTGCGGTTCGGCGTACGGCGAGGCAGCATGGATGCGTGATCGACGCTCAGCTGGACGCCCTCGCCCGTCTCGCCGGGGAGGGTGGCGTCGCTGTGCTCAGCGGCGCCGGGCTGTCCACCGAATCGGGCATACCCGACTATCGCGGACCGAGTGGCGTGGCGCGACGGCATACGCCGATGACGTATCAGACGTTCGTCGGCGATCCGCTCGCTCGTCGCCGCTACTGGGCGCGGAGCCATCTGGGCTGGCGGCGGATCGCCCGAGCGGAGCCGAACGTGGGGCACCGGGCGGTCGCCGCGCTGGAGGCTTCGGGCGTACTCGACGGGATCGTGACGCAGAACGTCGACGGCCTGCACCAGGCGGGCGGTGCCCGGTCCGTCATCGAACTGCACGGCAACCTCGACCGCATCGTCTGTCTCGCCTGCGGCGAGGACACCCCCCGCGACCGGCACGACGACCGGCTGCGGGTGGCGAATCCCGGGTTCGACGCGGAGATCCTCGCGGTGAACCCGGACGGCGACGTCGACCTCGACGACTCCGCCCTCGACGGCTTCCTGCCGGTGGACTGCACGACCTGTCTCGGCGGCGTCCTCAAGCCCGACGTCGTCTTCTTCGGCGAAGCCGTCCCCGTCGACCGCGTACGCGACAGCTACGCGCTCGTCGAAGGCGCGCGCCTGCTGCTGGTGCTGGGGTCGTCGTTGACGGTCATGTCCGGTCGCCGGTTCGTCCTGCGCGCGGCGAAGCTCGGCATCCCGGTGGCGATCGTCAACCAGGGCGAGACCCGTGGGGACGCGTACGCCGATCTCCGGGTCGACGCACCGCTCGGTGTCGTGTTGCCGCAGCTGGCGGCCCGGATCACGGCGCGGCCGGTCGCCAGTTCGCGATGACGGCCTCGGGGACCTCGACGACGATCGTGTGATAGGTCTCGATCCGGGAGACGATGGCCTCGCGGGGCCCTTCGCGCCAGACGGCCGACCCGTAGAAGGCTTCTTCCTGGGCGTCCCGGTGGTCGAGCGAGTCGAACACCCGCACCAGGTACGCCTCCTCGAAACCGTCTTCGTCCACAAGTGACGGTCCGGCGTCGAGGACGCGGATGCCGGCCGCGGCCAGCAGCGGCGCCGAATCCTCCCGCATCACGCGGACGAACTCGTCTCGCGTACCAGGCTTGAGGCGATAGGTGCGGATCTCCAGCACGGGCATGGCGGGAGCCTACCCGTGGTCGATGCGGCGCACGGGGCCGTCAGTGATGCTGGTCGGGCGCTCCGGCGGAAGCGGAAGCGGCCAGGCGCGTCTCCAGGTCGGCCAACGTAGGCAGGAACCAGAGCTGCCGGCCGCGGTTGGTCTCCACGACGAAGTCCCGCAGCGCGGTGCTGCGCTCGACGTGCTCGGAGATGTCGCCGACGATCACGAGCCGGATGTGGTAGTTCACGAACTTCTGGGCGATCGCGCCGGCGATGCCGCTCCGCAGGGTGAAGAATTCCGCCGGAAGCCGGTCCGCGGGCAGAACGACCAGCTCAGCGGCACAACCGAAGGCATCGCCGATGAGGTCGGTCACATCGGCCTCCCCGGTGAAGGGTGGCCCCTCAGGCGAAACGATCATAGTTGGTACGCCGTGCAGCTCGGTGGTCACGACGACTGATCCTAGAGCACTACGGCGGGCGCGATCGGGGAATAACGGTGAGGTGAAGATGAGCGGCACGGGTGGGCTGGAGAAGTTCCTCACCGAGTGGCTGGGCGAGTGGCCCGGCACCCCGGGATTGACGATCGTCGGCAGTGCGCTGCGTACGCAGCCCGGCTGGGACGGTTCCGTGCGTGAGGTGGTCGGCGTGCGTACGCCCGACGGCGGGGTGTTGTCGGTCCCGCCCGACCTCGCCGACACGGTGCGGTCCGGCGTACGCGACTGGGCCGAAGTGGACAGCCATCTCCCGGCGGCGCTCGGGCGGCCCGACGCCCGCGTCTTCGCGGGAGTGTTCCGGTGGTCCACCGAGCCGGCCGCCCTTCCCGACGCGGGCGAGTGGGTGCCGATCGCCGATCCCCGTGTCCCGCTGTGGCTGCACCCGTTCGGTGGCGACGCCTTGATCGCGTTCGCCCAAGACGGCACGTACGCCGCCGGCGTCGGGATCAAGCGCCACAACGCGGCCGGGATGGAGATCTCGGTCGGCACCGAGGAGGCGTACCGGGGGCAGGGGCTGGCCGCGCGCCTGGTCGCGCAGGCCGCGCGCTGGATCCTGGCCGCCGGGGCGGTGCCGATCTACCTTCACGACCCGGCGAACGTCGCCTCCGACCGGACGGCGCTGCGCGCCGGTTTCCCCGACGAAGGCTGGAAGATCATCGGCGTCTTCGGCTGACCCTTTGCCAGTCCGCTCGCCCCGCCGCCCCCACACCCCGCCCCAGCGGCGTTGATCATGGGGTTTACCCCCTCGCCACGCCGTCGAGACCACAGTTAACTCCATGATCAACGCGGAGAAAGCCGGAGGGCGCGGGGGCGTGGGGGCGGAGCGGCGCGGGGGCGGAGGGTGGGGAGTTACCAGGTGGTGAGGTGGTCGTAGAGGCCTAGGGTGCGCAGGATTCGTTCGACCAGCGCGTTCGGGTTCGTCAGCCGGTACGCCACCCCGGCGGAGTCAGCTCGTTCCCGGCCGCGGAGCAGCGCCCGTATGCCGAAGGAGTCGAGGAAGTCCAGCGGGCCGAGGTCGACTTCGAGCCGGCTGCAGCCGTTGTGCTCGATGGCGTCGTTCAGCCAGGTTTCTACTTCGCTGGAGTTCGACATGTCGATCTCCCCGGACAGGGTGACGACACAGTCGTCGCCCACCACGCGCGCGGTGTGCGTCGCCAACCACGCACCTCCCGATCAAGGCCACCCGATTCCCACTGACACTTGAGTGTGTCAGCCGTCGTTGCGGATCGCTACGACCGTGATGTCATCGCGTACGGGTTCGGCGGAGAAGTTGAGCGCCATCGTCGCCAGCCCGTCGGCGATGACGTCGGCCGGATTGCCGGCGAGTTGCGCGGCGGCGTCCAGCATACGGTTCAGGCCGAAGAACTCCCGGCCGCTGCGGCGTTCGGTGAGGCCGTCGGTGAAGAAGACGAGCGCGTCGCCGGGGTGCAGCGTCAGCCGTTCGGGTGGACAGTGGACGCGAGCCACCACGCCCAGGGCTGTTCCCCATTTGCCGGCGGACGCGACCGCGCCGTCCGCGCGTACCAATATGGGCTGGTCATGGCCGGCGAGATAGACCGTGACCGCGCGATCGCCGTGGTGGTCGCCGGCTGGCGCGATCTCCGCCAGCGCGAGTGTGCAGTGGCGGTCGGAGCGGGCGTGCATGGTGGTGTTGAGTCCGGCGAGCGCCTCGCCGACCGGCTTGCCGTCGGCAATCAGCGCGCGCAGCACCTCGCGGACGATGCCGGTGGCGCTGGCCGCCTGGATGCCCTTGCCCGCGACGTCGCAGACGACCGCGAGGCAGCCGCCGCCGGGCAGCGGGATGACGTCGTACATGTCGCCGCCGACCTCGGCGTAATGGCCGGTGGGCAGGTAGCGGGCGCCGATGTCGACGCCGGGCAGCTTGGGCAGGTCACCCGGGAGCAGGGCTTCCTGAAGGATGCGGGCGATCTGGCTGCGTTCGTCGTGGACGTGGGCGTTGTCCAGGGCGGTGGCCGCGCGCCGGGCTACTTCCTCCGCGATCGTGACGGTCTCGGCGTCGGGCGTGGTGGCGTGCCCGACGGCCAGCGCGCCGAGCAGCCGGCCGTGCGCCAGCAGCGGCACCACCAGGCAGGCCGGCGGGTCGGACAGCGCCGTGGTGGCGCCGGTCTCGACCGCCTCCGCCAGTTCGTCCGAGGTCAGCCGGCGGCCCAGCTCGTGGTGCGGCGACAGCATGTTGGAGGCGGCCGCCTCCTCGATGTGGGCGACCGCGGCGACCTGCGGCCGGCCGTCGGAGATGGTCAGCAGCGCGCACCAGTCACCCAGCCGGGGGACGATGAGCCGGGGGATCAGCGCCTCGGTGAGCGCGGTGTCGATCGAGTGCGCCAGCAGGTCGCCGACCTCCACCAGGTAGGTGAGCCACTCGCGCCGCCGCAGGTCGGCCTCGCGCAGGCGCTCATGCTCCAGCACCGTGCCCAGCCGCTGGGCGGCCAGGCGGCACAGGGTCCGGGTCTCGGCGGGCTCGTTCGGCGCGATCAGGATGTCGCCGGTCCAGGGCGCCGTCAATTCCAGTGGTACGCGCAGCGCGGCGCTCGGCTCGCCGGGCGGCCGCCCGGCCGCCGCTAGCGTGATGGCGCCACGCCCGTCCGCGCGGTCGAGTTCGACGCTCACCCCGGGCGTGGCGAGCCGGGGCAGCAGGAGGCGCAGGAGCTGCTGGGCGAAGTGGCGGGCGCTGCGGCCGGACCCCTCCGGGCGCTGAACCGCCAGCAGATCTTCGACCGATCGCAGCGCGTCCGACTGCGTTTCCACACCTGGCACGGTTGTAGTGTCGCCTGAATGAGCAGCGTCGGCCAGCCAAGGACTTGGCTCCGTCCCGGCGGATGCACGAGGATTGCGGGTGAGGCATCGATACTGTTGCGATGCCTCCGCCGGTTGGACACCGGGGAGGGACGAAGCCATGACGGTGCAGGAAGAGGCGTCGGTCGTCGCTGGATTCGACGACGAGGCCGCCTGGGCGCAGTTCGCCGCCGCCCTTCGTGAAGTGCAGCAGGGCAGTTTCGAGGGCCGGCTGCCCCGATTGCCCGGCAAGGCCGGTGAAGCGGCCGACGCCTTCAACGACGTGGCCGGGTTACTCGCTCGGCAGAATCGGGAGCTTCTACGCATTTCACGCGTTGTCGGACGCGAGGGACGTGTCACCGAGCGACTCGACGAGGAGACCTTCGAGGGCGACTGGGCCGAGGGCATCACCGCGATCAACAACCTGATCGACGACCTGGGCCGGCCGACCGCCGAGATCGCCCGCGTGATCGTGGCCGTCGCCGAGGGCGACCTCTCGCAGAACATGACGCTCGACATCGACGGGCGCCCGTTGCGAGGCGAGTTCGCGACCATCGGCCGCACGGTGAACAAGATGGTGAGTCAGCTGTCGAGCTTCGCCGCCGAGGTGACCCGGGTGGCCCGGGAGGTCGGCACCGAGGGCAAGCTGGGCGGCCAGGCCGACGTCCGGGGCGTCTCCGGCACCTGGCGCGACCTCACCGACAACGTGAACCTGATGGCGTCCAACCTGACCAACCAGGTGCGGTCGATCTCCTCCGTGACCACGGCGATCGCCCAGGGCGACCTGTCGCAGAAGATCACCATCGCGGCCGGCGGCGAGGTCGCCGACCTGGCCGACACGATCAACTCCCTGATCATCACCCTGCGGGTGTTCGCCGAGCAGGTGACCCGGGTGGCCCGCGAGGTCGGCACCGAGGGCATCCTCGGCGGCCAGGCCGAGGTGCCCAACGTGGCCGGGACCTGGAAAGACCTCACCGACGCCGTGAACAACATGGCGTCGAACCTGACCGCGCAGGTCCGCAACATCTCCCAGGTCTCCACGGCGGTGGCGCAGGGCGACCTGTCGCAGAAGATCACCGTGGTGGCCCAGGGCGAGATCCTGGAACTCAAGAACACCGTGAACACGATGGTGGATCAGCTGTCGAGTTTCGCCGACGAGGTGACTCGGGTCGCGCGTGAGGTGGGTTCGGAAGGCAAGCTGGGCGGCCAGGCGCAGGTGCGTGGGGTGTCGGGTACGTGGCGTGACCTGACGGAGAACGTGAATCAGCTGGCGGGGAATCTGACGGCGCAGGTGCGAAACATCGCGCAGGTGACCACGGCGGTGGCGCAGGGTGACCTGTCGCAGAAGATCACAGTGGACGCTCGGGGTGAGATTCTCGAGCTGAAGAGCACTGTGAACACGATGGTGGATCAGCTGTCGAGTTTCGCCGACGAGGTGACCCGGGTCGCGCGTGAGGTGGGTTCGGAAGGCAAGCTGGGCGGCCAGGCCCAGGTACGCGGCGTCGCCGGGACCTGGCGCGACCTGACCGACAACGTGAACTTCATGGCGTCCAACCTGACCGCCCAGGTGCGGAACATCGCGCAGGTCGCGACGGCCGTGGCGAAGGGCGACCTGTCGCAGAAGATCACCGTTGTGGCGCAGGGCGAGATCCTGGAGCTGAAGGACACCGTGAACACGATGGTGGATCAGCTGTCGAGTTTCGCCGACGAGGTGACCCGGGTCGCCCGCGAGGTCGGCACTGAAGGCAAGCTGGGCGGCCAGGCCCAGGTACGCGGTGTCTCCGGCACCTGGCGCGACCTGACCGACAACGTGAACTTCATGGCGTCCAACCTGACCGCCCAGGTGCGGAACATCGCCCAGGTGACCACCTCGGTCGCGAAGGGCGACCTCAAGCAGAAGATCACGGTGGATGCCCGGGGTGAGATTCTCGAGCTGAAGAGCACCGTGAACACGATGGTGGATCAGCTGTCGAGTTTCGCCGACGAGGTGACCCGGGTCGCCCGCGAGGTCGGCACCGAAGGCAAGCTCGGCGGCCAGGCTCAGGTGCTCGGCGTCTCCGGGACGTGGAAGGACCTCACGGAGAACGTCAACCAGCTCGCCTCGACGCTGACCACGCAGCTGCGTGCGATCGCCCAGGTGTCCACGGCGGTGACGACGGGCGACCTCACCCAGCGGATCGCCGTCCAGGCGCAGGGCGAGGTGGCCGAGCTCAAGGACAACATCAACCAGATGATCATCACGCTCGGCGAGACCACCAAGGAGAACGCCGATCAGGGCTGGCTCGACTCGAACCTGGCCCGGACCGGCGCGCTGCTCCAGGGGCAGCGCGACCTGACCGAGGTCTGCCGGATGCTGATGCGTGAGGTCACGCCGCTGGTGGAGGCGCACCTCGGGGCGTTCTTCCTCTTCGAGCCGGACGGCGCTCGGCCGCTGCGCCGGGTGTCGGCGTACGGGTTGGGCCCGGGCGGCGAGGACGCCACGTTCGACATCGGCGAGGGCCTCATCGGCCAGTCCGCCGCCGATCTGCGGAGCATCCGGGTCAGCAGTGTGTCCGGAGCGGAGGGTCAGGCGATCGCCTCCGGCACCGCCTTCATCCCGGTCCGCGACCTCGTCATCGTCCCGGTGCTCTTCGAGGGCTCGCTGCTCGGCGTGATCGAGTTCGGCAGTGCGACGGCGTTCTCCACGCTGCACCTGGAGTTCCTCGAGCGACTGGTCGCCACCATCGGCGTCGCGCTCAACACCATCCGGGCCAACCGGCGTACGGAGGAACTGCTGGACCAGTCCCAGCGGCTGGCGCACGAGCTGCGCGAGCAGTCGGCCGAGTTGCAGCGGACCAACGCCGAGCTGGAGGAGAAGGCCGCTCAGCTGTCCGAGCAGAACCGCAACATCGAGATCAAGAACCGGGAGATCGAACTCGCCCGGCTCGGCCTGGAGGAGAAGGCCCAGCAGCTGGCGGCCGCCTCGCAGTACAAGTCGGAATTCCTGGCCAATATGAGCCACGAGCTGCGTACGCCGCTCAACTCGCTGTTGCTGCTGGCCCGGTTGCTCGCCGACAACTCCGAGGACAACCTGACCGACAAGCAGATCGAGTTCGCCCGCACCATCCACAACGCCGGGTCGGATCTGATGGCGCTCATCGACGACATCCTCGACCTGTCCAAGATCGAGGCCGGCCGGATGGACGTCGACTTCGGCCAGGTGGCGTTCTCCGAGATCTGCGCGTACGCCGAGCAGGCGTTCCGGCCGCAGACCGAGGAGAAGGCGCTCCAGCTGGAGGTCGAGGTCGCGCCGGAGATGCCGGACGGCATGGTGACCGACGCCCAACGACTCCAGCAGATCCTGCGCAACCTCATGTCGAACGCGGTCAAGTTCACCGACAGCGGCATCGTCCGGCTGGAGATCGGGCTCGCCCACGAGACCGAGTACGAGGAGCCCACGCTGGCCGCCGCGCCGTCGGTGGTGGCCTTCCGGGTGAGCGACACCGGCATCGGCATCGCGCCGGACAAGGTCGCCGTCATCTTCGACGAGTTCAAGCAGGCCGACGGCACGACCAGCCGGCGCTACGGCGGCACGGGGCTGGGCCTGTCGATCAGCCGGGAACTCGCCCGGCTGCTCGGCGGCGTCATCACCGTGTCGTCGACGCCCGGCGAGGGATCGGTGTTCACCTTGCTGCTGCCCGGCTCGTTCCTCGCGGGCCGCGTGGAGCGTGCTCCGGCGGCTCCGGCACGGCCGGCGCTGACGATCCCGGCGCGGCCGGTGATCACGCCGGTGCCCGAGTCGTTGCCGTCCAGCCGTTTCCTGCTCAAGCGCCCGTCCGGTGGCGAGCGTGGCAGCGTCCGGCTCGACGGCACGACGGTGCTCATCGTCGACGACGACGTCCGCAACGTGTTCGCCCTGACCAGTGCGTTGGAGTTGCACGGCATGCGGGTCCTCTACGCCGACAACGGCTCCGACGGCGTACGCCTGCTGGCCGGGCACCCCGAGATCGACATCGTCCTGATGGACGCGATGATGCCGGGCCAGGACGGGTATGAGACGACCCGGATCATCCGGCGGAATCCGAGACTCGCCGATCTGCCGGTGGTCTTCCTGACCGCCAAGGCGATGCCGGGCGATCGGGAGGCGGCCGTGGCGGCGGGCGCGAGCGATTACATCACCAAGCCGGTCGACCTCGACGAGCTGCTCGAGCTGATGGGGACGTGGGTCGGCCCGCGGAAGGAGAGCGAATGAGCCGGACGATCGCACGGCCGCCGGGTGATCAGCCGGCGAAGGTGCTGCTCGTCGACGACCGCAACGACAACCTGATCGCCTTGCAGGCCATCCTGCAGGGGATGCCGCTGGTGACCGTGGCGGTGGCCAGTGGTGAGGCGGCGCTCAAGCAGCTGCTGCTGGACGACTTCGCGTTGATCCTGCTGGACGCGCACATGCCTGGGATGGACGGGTTCGAGACCGCGACGCATGTGAAGAGCCGCGATCGGACGCGGCAGATCCCGATCATCTTCCTCACCGCGGCCGACCGGGACGCCCGGCTGGCCCTGCGGGGGTACGCCGCCGGCGCGGTCGACTACCTGACGAAGCCGTTCGATCCGTGGATCCTGCGGGCGAAGGTCTCGGTGTTCGTCGAGATGTGGGCGAAGAACGTGCTCCTCCAGCAGCAGGCGGAGCGGATGGATCAGCTGGAGTCGGCCGCCCGCAAGGCGCTGTCGGCGTTGCGGGACGGCGACCCGGAGAGTGCGACCGAGGCGCTGGAGTCGATCGACCCGCTGGCGTAGCCGGGTTTGCCGGCGCGGTCAGTCCGACGAGCCGCCGAGCAGCTCCTCGAACGTCGTGGTGAGCGCGAACGGGTCGGCCGCCTTGGTCGGTTCGTGCCGATCGATCAGCTCGGCCAGTTCGGTCGCCGCCCGGCGGATGCGGTCGGCGAGCGCTCCGCTCGCCTCGGCGTCGCCGGGCGCCCCGGCCCAGTCCTCGGGGGCGGCGTACACCGAGGTCGGGACGGTCTGCGAGCGCAGGTAACTGAACATCGGGCGGACCGCGTGTTCCAGGGCGAGCGAGTGCCGGGCCGAGCCGCCGGTGGCGGCGAGCAGCACCGGCCGCCCGATGAGCGCGGAGTCGTCGAGCACGTCGAAGAACGACTTGAACAGCCCGCTGAACGAGGCGTTGAAGACCGGCGTCACGACGATCAGGCCGTCGGCGTTGCTCACCGTGTCGATCGCCTCCCGCAGCCCGGCCGCGGGGAACCCGGTCAGCAGGTTGTTCATGATGTCGTGGGCGTGATCGCGTACCTCCACGAAGGTGGTGTCGACGCTGACGCCGAGCCGATCCAGCTCGCCGCTGGTGGCGGCGGCGAGCCGATCGGCCAGCAGCCGCGTCGACGAGGGCTGGCTCAGCCCGGCCGACACGACCGCGAGGGTGCGCTGCTTCACTGTCCGTCCTTCCCCGCCGACACGGCCTCCACAGTGGAGTCCTTTGCGGCGGCCGCCGCCGCGACGAGCGACGCGTGGGTGGGGGCGTCCGGCACGCCCGGCTTGCGGAGCGCGGCGAACTCCTTGCGCAGCACCGGGACGACTTCCTCGCCGAGGAGGTCGAGCTGCTCCAGCACCGTCTTCAGCGGCAGGCCGGCGTGGTCCATGAGGAACAGCTGGCGCTGGTAGTCGCCGACGTACTCGCGGAAGCCGAGCGTACGGTCGATGACCTGCTGCGGGCTGCCGACGGTCAGCGGCGTCTCGGCGGTGAACTCCTCCATCGACGGTCCGTGCCCGTAGACCGGCGCGTTGTCGAAGTACGGCCGGAACTCCTTGACCGCGTCCTGCGAGTTCTTGCGCATGAAGACCTGGCCGCCGAGGCCGACGATGGCCTGATCGGCCGAGCCGTGCCCGTAGTGCTCGAAGCGCTGCCGGTACAGGCCGACCATCCGCTGCGTGTGCTCCTTCGGCCAGAAGATGTGGTTGGCGAAGAACCCGTCCCCGTAGTACGCGGCCTGTTCGGCGATCTCGGGGCTGCGGATGGAGCCGTGCCACACGAACGGCGGCACCCCGTCGAGCGGGGCCGGCGTCGAGGTGAACGACTGCAACGGCGTACGGAACTTGCCCTTCCAGTCGACGACGTCCTCGCGCCACAACCGGTGCAGCAGGGCGTAGTTCTCGACGGCGAGCGCGATGCCGTTGCGGATGTCCTGCCCGAACCAGGGGTAGACCGGGCCGGTGTTCCCGCGGCCGAGCATCAGGTCCACGCGGCCGTCCGCGAGGTGCTGGAGCATCGCGTAGTCCTCGGCGATCTTCACCGGGTCGTTGGTGGTGATCAGCGTCGTCGCGGTGGACAGCAGCAGCTTGGACGTCTTGGCCGCGATCCAGCCGAGCATCGTCGTCGGCGAGGACGGGACGAACGGCGGGTTGTGGTGCTCACCGGTCGCGAAGACGTCGAGCCCGACCTCCTCGGCCTTGAGCGCGATGGTCGTCATCGCCTTGATGCGCTCGGCCTCGGTCGGCGTGGTGCCGTTGGTCGGATCCGGCGTCACGTCGCCGACGGTGAAGATCCCGAACTGCATCCCCATGGCCTTCTCCTCAGTCGTTGTCACGCTGAAGCCAACAGTAATTGACGGTTCAACTATTCCGGCGCGCGGGGCAGGCGACCGCGTTTCCGGTCACCCGTACCCCGTCGGTTCCGGCTGGCACCTGGGTACGCAGATGGGTAAGCGGCATGGTCTCCAACCTACGGCACCGGACTTGCGCTCGTTGGTTAAAGGCATTAACCTTATGGCTACAGGGGCTAACAAGCCCGGGATGTACAGCAAGGGGAGGGTCTGATGACCGAGTTTCTGGCGGTAGAGGGCGGCACGATCGCGTACGACGTGGTGGGCGAGGGGCCGCTGGTGGTCCTGGGCCACGGGCTCGCCGACAACCGCGAAGCCTTCCGGTTCCTGGTCCCGCTGCTGGTCGACGAGGGCTACCGGGTGGTCAACGCCGACCTGCGCGGGCACGGCGAGTCGAGCACGGGCTGGGCGTCCTACACGCGGACCGACAGTGCGAAGGACTTCATCGCACTGCTGCGGCACCTCGGCGAACCGGCGATCTTCATCGGGCACTCGTTCGCCGGCGGCGTGGCCAACATCCTCGCGGCCGATGCCCCCGAACTCGTCCGGGCCATCGTCGAGATCGACCCCGGTACGCGTAAGGCCAAGATGAAGCTGGGCGACGTCAACGGGCGCTTCGTGAAGGGCATCTCGCTCATCGCGGCCTCGATGGCGCTCCGGAGCACCGGGCTGTGGAAGTCGTACCTGCGGCACGCGTACCCGGGGACCTCGGGAGCCGCGTTCGAGGGGCAGCTGGCGATGCTGGAGCGCAACCTGCGCGAGCCGGGCCGGATGGCGGCCGGGGCCAAGATGGCCTTCGCGTCCGGCGCCGACGCCGGGGCGAAGCTGGCCCACATCCAGCGCCCGGCGCTGGTCGTGATGGGCACGCTGGACCCCGACTTCCCGAGCCCGGTCGCCGAGGCCGAGGGGATCGTCGCGACGATGCCGGCCGGGCTGGGCTCGGTGGCGATGATCGAGGGCGCGGGGCACTACCCGCACACGCAGATGCCGCAGCAGGTGGCCGACGTGATCCTGCCCTTCCTCAGCAAGTACGCGGATGCCTAGGGCGGGGCTGACGCCCGGCGCGATCGTGGACCTCGCGCTGGGCGTCCTCGACGACGACGGGCTGACCGGGCTCACCCTGACCGCGGTCGCGAAACGGGCCGGGGTCGCGGTCCCGGCGCTCTACAAGCACATCCGCAACCTGGACGAGCTGGTCAGCCTGCTGCGCGTACGCATCATCGACGACCTGACCGAACGCCTGGGTGCCGACTGCGTCGGCCGGTCGGGGCCGGACGCGTTGCGGGCGCTGGCCGTCACCTTCCGGGCGTACGCCATCGACAACCCCCACCGGTACGCCCTCACCGTGCAGGCCGCCCCGCCGAACACCCGGGAAGCCGAGGCGGCCGTCCGGATGCTGACGGTGTTTCTCGCCGTGCTGCGCGGGTTCGGGCTGGAAGGATCGGCCGCCATCCACGCCGCCCGAGCGCTGCGTGCGGCGTGCCACGGGTTCGCCTCGATCCAGGTCGCCGGGGGATTCGGCCTGGCCGAGAACGTGGATGAGAGCTACGACCTGCTGGTGCGCATGGTCATCGAGGGCCTGCCGCTGGCCAAGGAGCACTGAGTCCCAGCGTCATGCCGCGTGCGTACGCGAATAGTGGCGAGCGGCCCGGGCCCGGTTGCTGCACGACGGCTTGCAGAACTCCTGCCGTCCGTGGCCCTTCACGAAGTACCGAACGCATCGGGGTGCGGTGCAGGCGCGTAGGTCGGCGGCATCCGGGCTGGTGAGGAAGTCGATGGTGGCGCGGGCGAGCGTGGCGAGCACGGCGTCGTCCGGCGGCACCCCGGCGACGGTGTGCATTGTGGACGTCGGCGGCCAGGAAAGGGCCGGCGTCACCGGAGCCAGTGCCGCATAGCGGTTGATCAGCGCCACGGCGTCGTCCAGGGGCATCAGGCGATTCGCGTCCGCCCGGCTCGGCGGCCCCGGCTCGACCGCACGGGCGAACAGCGCCCGGGTCGCGGCGCGTACCTCGACCACCCGGGGCAGTAGAGCGGCCGTCCCGATCGACGCGAGCCCCGTCGAGGCGAGGAGCTCGGAAAGGCCGTCGACCGAGGTCAGGGTGTCGAGGACGCCTCCGTCGCCGTCGTGCCGGATCGTGCTCGCGAGATCGAGCGCCACCGTGTTGACCATGCGATGAAGCGTACGCTAGCGTGCCTAACGGAAAAAGGAAGTTTTACCGTTAGGGAGATCTCATGCTGCTGCTGGCCCAGATCAGCGACCTACACCTCGACGGCACCGCGCGCGCCACCGAGCGGGCCGCGAAGACCGTGGCGTACCTGCGGAATCTGCCGCAGCCGGTGGACGCCCTGCTCGTCACGGGCGACATCGCCGACACCGCCGCCCCGGCCGAGTACGCCGAAGCCGCCGAGCTGCTGAGCGACTTCCCAGCCCCGGTGCTGTGGTGCCCCGGCAACCACGACGCGCGACCGGCGTACCGGGAGTTCCTGCTGGGCGAGCCGCCGTCGGCCGGGCCGATCAACGAACTGCACAAGATCAAGGACGCGGTGCTCCTCATGTGCGACTCCAGCGTCCCGGGCAACGACGAGGGTCTCCTCGACGACGAGACGACCGCCTGGATCAGAACCACCCTCGACCAGCACCGAGACGCCCCGGCCTTCCTCGCCTTCCACCACCCGCCCGCCGCCATGCACCACCCGTTGCCGGACGCTTACCGGCTCCAGCGCGAAGCCGAGCTGGCCGAGCTGCTCTCGGCGTACCCGTCGGTGGTAGCCCTGATCACCGGGCACGCGCACACGGCCGCGGTCTCGACCTTCGCGGGCCGGCCCGTGCTCGTCGGCCCGGCGGTGACGTGGACGCTGCGGCTGCCCTGGGAGGGCACGGCGCTCGCGGACCTCGACGCGCCTCCGGGGCTGGCCTACCACGTGCTGAGCGACGGCGTGCTGACGACGCACTACCGAGTCGTCGTCTGATGGTCGCCGGATTCCTGCTCGCGATCCTCCCGCTGATCGCGACGCCCGGGGCGAGCCTCGCGCTGCTGATGGCGCGAGGCCCGCGCCGGGCGCTGCCGGTGGTGGCGGGCACGGTCGCGGGCATCTACACCCACGCGCTGCTCGCGATGGTGGGGCTGGCGGCGGTCGTCATGCAGTCCAGCCAGGCCTTCCTAGTGGTACGCGTGGCGGGGGCGGGCTATCTCGTCGGTCTCGGGCTGTGGACCTGGCGGGCGCCGCGACCGGCGCCGGAGCCGTCGTCGCCGCAGGGTCCGGAAAGACCGGCGTTCCGGCAGGCGTACCTGGGCAACGTGCTCAACCCGAAGGCGGCCTCGATCTACCTGACCCTGGTGCCGCAGTTCGTCGATCCGCGGCACGCGCTCGCGCCGCAGATCCTCGTCCTCGCGACCGCGCACGCGCTGCTCATCACGGCCTGGCTCGGTGGCTGGACGGCGGTTCTGACCCGGGTCGGGCGAATGATCCGGTCTGGTCGCTGGGCGTCGGGCATCCGACGGAGCGCCGCTGCGGTGCTGGTCTTCCTCGGCGTACGCACGCTGGCCGCGTGAGGGCGGTCACGGCTGCCCCCACGGGCTTGATCCACGGGTGCATGATCTGTTCATGTCCCGGCTATTGGAACGCCCCAGCGTCGTTCACCGGGCCGCCCCGGCCGACGCCCGGCCGCACCCGCTCCGGGAACTGATTCTGGTCACGGTGCTGTTCCTGGCGTACAAGGCGGGACGGCTGGTCGCGAGCGGCCACGTCGACGAGGCGTACGCCAACGCCGGGCGGGTCTGGAACGCCGAACGCTGGCTGCGGCTGCCGTCTGAACTGTCCGTCCAGGCGGCGATGCTGCACAACACGACGTTCGTCCAGGTGGTCAACACCTACTACGCCTGGGTGCACTTCCCGGCGACGGCGGCGTTCCTCGTCTGGACCTATCTGCGACGACCGGCGTACTACCTGTGGGTCCGGCGGGTGCTGACCGGGCTGACCGCGGCGGGGCTCGCCGTCCACGTGCTGTTCCCGCTCGCGCCGCCGCGTCTCGTCGGAGCGTTCGGCCTGATCGACACCGCCGCGATCTACGGGCCGTCGGTCTACTCCGAGCCCGACACCGACACCCTCGCCAACCAGTACGCCGCGATGCCCTCGCTACACATCGGCTGGGCGGTGGTCGTCGCACTGGGCCTGATCGTGATGACCCGGTCGCGATGGCGGTGGCTGTGGCTGGCCCATCCGATCATCACCACGCTCGTCGTGGTGGCCACGGCGAACCACTACTGGCTGGACGGCATCGTCGCGTGCGCCTTCCTGGCGCTGATCCTTCTGCTCATCCGCCGCCCCTTCACGGCCCCCGCCCCACCCCCGGCCGCCACCCCCGTGGCCCTGGCCCCCGCCACCCCCTTGGCCCCCGCCGCGCCCCTGGCCCCCGCTGTTCCTTTAGCGCTGGATCAGGGTTCCGTGTCGAATCTTGGTCCAAGATTCGAC
>NZ_JBFBAZ010000124.1:232-23341 GCF_040682475.1 Hamadaea sp. NPDC051192 | reverse complement strand
GCTGGCCCTGGGCCGCTGGATCGCCCGGCGCCCGCCGCGGGGCGGGCGGCCGTTCCGCTACGCCGCGCCGGTGGTGCCGATCATCTGGACGTTCATCGTGCTGTCCGCGGTCGAGATCCCCATCGCGGACCTGCTGTTGCCCTGGCGTGGTGTGCGCATCGCGATGCTCGTCCTGGGCGCGTGGGGCGTGACCTGGATGATCGGCCTGCTCGCGAGCATGTACGTCAACACTCACACGATCGGCGACGACGGCGTCAACGTCCGATATGGACTATCGATCGACTTTCCCGTGCCATGGGAGTCGATCGCGGAGGTCCGGGCGAACAAGCGCCCACTTCAGACCTCCAAGACGGTCCACTTCGAACAGACGAAGACCGGCACCGCGCTGAGCGTGGCCGTGGGCAGCCAGACCGCCGTCGACCTCGTTCTCGTCGCACCCCAAGTGGTACGCCTGCCGTCGGGTGACAGCGAACCGGTCACGGAGATCAGGATCAACGCGGACGACCCGGCCGGCTTCGTCGCCGAGGCGCGCGAGCACCTCGCCCGGCGTCGTGCGGAGTCCGCCTCGGCGCACTGACAGCTCGGCGCAGGCGCCCTCAGTCGACGTCGTGCGGGGTACGCCGCGGCGCGCTGACGGGAGCCTGACGCTGGCGGGGCATCGACGGCCGCCGGAACCGCCGCCGTTCGCGGCCCTTCGGCCGGGTCAGCAGCGCGCCGACGACCGAGATGACGGTCAGCAGCAGGACGACGACGGCGATCTCCGGCCGGGGCGTCCCGGCCGACGCGGTGTTCGGCTCGGTGAGGAAGTCGTACCAGACCAGGATCGACTGGATGAGCGTGATCGCGGTGAACACGAAGATCAGCCGGTTACGCCGCTCGTCGCGGTCGTTGAAGATGCGCTCGCGGTGGAGGCTGAACAGGTCGCGCAGCGCGGCGGTCCGCTCCTCCAGCGTCTCAGCCTCGGCGGTGGTGCTCCAGGCCTGTGCCGCGGCCTGCCGTACGCGCAGGCGGCCGGTGGTCAGGTAGCGCGCCTCCTGGCCCAGCAGCAGGTTGCGCATCGTGACGTCCTCGGTGAGCGACAGCACGTCGACGTATTGCGAGTCCACCGTGATCAGGCTGTGCTCGTCGGCCTGGCTGAGCCCGACGAGGTGGTCGGCGATGTGCCGCTTGGCCTCGTCGACCACGATCCACTCCTGGGTGGCCACCATAAGACCTTCGACGACCTCGTGCACGAGGCCCGGCCGGCCCATGGAGTGCACGTTGGTCATGCCCGTTCCGACGTGGACGGTCGCGCCCTGCGCCAGTTCCACCGGTACGCCGTACCAGCGGGCGTTGGGGAACTCGACGCCGGGCGGGGCGTCGACGCACAGCCGGTGCCACCACAGCAGGGTGCTGCTGTCCATCGCCGACGGCGGCAGCGGCCGCAGCAGCGAGGGCTCGACGACCTCGGCGATCCGCTGGCTCCATCGGGCGATCAGCGGCTCGACCAGTTCTGTGGCCGGTCCCTCGTACTCCTTGAACCGGGTGCTGCACTCCTCGTCTTCGAGGTCGAGCGAGATGTCGTCGGGCAGTTCCATCTCGATCACCACGAAGGCGATCGCCAGGCTGCTCACGTAGAGCCGGATGGCGGTGCCGCCGACTTCGGTCGCGCCGGAGAAGACCATCGTCTCCATCCGGGTGTAGACCGAGCCCACCACGTCGAAGAACAGGTCCGCGTCGTCGACGGCGGCGTCCGACTGGAACTCGGTGAGTCCGGTACGGAGCATCTCGGACAGCTCTTCCCGGCCGCCCGGCTTCATCAACGCGCTCAGCGAGAAGCGTACGGGCAGCAGGAAAGTACCGAAACTGACGATGCGCAACGCGCGCCCCTCCCCAGGTGCGTCAGCGGGCTCGCACGGCCAGAATCCAGTCGCCGTGACCGGCGTGGCCCGCCTCGGTCGTCCAATCGGGACCGAGCATATCGGCAACCCGGTCGGGCGGGAGATACAGCGGGGTGCCGGGTCCGAACGATGTGCACCACAGCAGCTGACCGCCTACGCCGAGGATCCGGCTGAACTCCCGGAAGTGGGGTACGCCGTTCAGGCTCACCAGCATCGGCACCGAACCGTCCCGGAACGGCATCCGGCGTACGTCGGCGGCGACGTAGGCGACGTGCGGCAGTGCGGGCGCGCCCGTGAGCATGGAGACGTTGACGTCGGTCGCGACGACCGGCGGGCCGACCCGGGCGAGCAGCTCGGTCGCCTGGCCGGTGCCGCAGCCGATCTCGACGATCCACTCGACCGGCCGGGCGTGCTGCAACCCGGCCGCCACCGTGGCGGCGTACCAGGGCTGCTCCACCGCCCATTCGGTCCATTCTGGAGCCATCTCGTCGTAGGTGACGGCCAGCTCCTCCCACGTCTTGTCGTCGTCGGGGTCGGCGAGGACACGTTCGAGCGCGAGCCGGCTGCGATGGGTGGACGCGTTCAGCTCAGGCGGTGGCGCGTCGGGGATCTCCACGGGGTCGTACCACAGCTGTACGGGCATACCAGCAGGGTACTCACTTCACCGCAAGCAGACGGTTGATGTGATGCGCCGGCCCCGGCGCGCCGAAATGCCACCCCTGCGCGAGGTCGCAATCCAGCCCGGCCAGCAACGACGCCTGCGCCGCCGTCTCCACCTCCTCGGCGGTGACCGTCAGTTTGAGGGTGTGCGCGAGGCGTACGACGGTGGCGAGGATCTCGATGTCGGCCGCGCTCGGACCGGCCGGACGGCGCAGCGCGGAGACGAACGGCCCGGCCAGTTTCAGCGCGTGGATGGGCAGGTTGCTCAGGTACGCCAGATTCGAGTAACCGGTGCCGAAGTCGTCGATCGCGATGCGTACGCCGAGGTCGGCGAGCCGGTGCAGGACGGCCAGCGGCTCGCCCTTGGTCGCCATGAGCGCGCTCTCGGTCAGCTCCAGTTGCAGCGCCCCGGGATCCATGTCGGTCTCGGCGAGGATGCGGCGCAGGTCGGCGACCAGACCCGGCTCGGCGACCTGACGTGGCGACAGGTTGACGCTGATCAGCGGATGCCAGTCCGGGTGCTCGCGGCGCCACCGGTCGGCCTGGGCGCACGCCTCCCGCAGCACCCACTGGCCGAGCCGGACGATCAGGCCGCTCTGCTCGGCCATCTCGACGAACCGGTCCGGGCCGAGCAGTCCCAGCTCGGGATGCTGCCAGCGGACCAGCGCCTCGACCCCGGCCGGCTCGCCGTCGTTGAGGTCCACGAGCGGCTGATAGTCGAGGAAGAACTGCTCCTCCTCCAACGCCCGGGGCATCTGGGCGGACAGCCGGTAGCGGCCGACCGCCTGGGCGTGGCGGTGATGGTCGAAGACGGCCGACCGGTCCCGGCCGTCGCTCTTAGCCCAGTAGAGCGTCGTGTCGGCGGCCTTCATCAGCTCGGCGGCGGTCGTGCCGGCGGCGGCCCGGTCGACGACCCCGACACTGGCCGCCACGCTCAACGTGTGCCCACCGAGGACGACGGGTTCCCGGACGACGGTCAGCGCCTCGTCGGCGATACGGACGAGCTCGGCCTCCCCCGGCGACTGTTCGAGGAGCACCACGAACTCGTCGCCGCCCATCCGGGCGACCAGCCGGCCCGGCCCCGACAGGCGTACGCGCAGCCGCTCCGCGACCGAACGCAGCAGCTCGTCGCCGGCGTCGTGCCCCAGCGTGTCGTTGATCATCTTGAATCCGTCGAGGTCCAGGTAGCACACCCCGACCCGGGCGTCGGGACGGGTGTCGCCCAGCGCGGCGGCGAGCCGTTCGAAGAACATCGTGCGGTTCGGCAGCCCGGTCAGCGGATCGTGGGTCGCCTGGAACGCCAGCTCGGTCAGCAGCCGCCGTTGCTCGGTGATGTCCTGCACCATCCCGACGGCGAACCGCGGCGCGCCGTCCTGCGCACGGATCAGCGAGACGGCCAGCTCCGTCCAGATCTCCTCGCCGTCGCGCCGGTAGTACGCCTTCTGCGTACGGAAGTGGTCGGAGTCGCCGCTGAACAGCTGGGCCAGATCGGACCAGACCGCCGGATCGTCGGACGGGTGCGCGAAGTCGCTCGCCGACAGCTCCCGCAACTCGTCGATGCTGTAGCCGAGCATCTCCGACAGCGACTGGTTGACCTCCATGATCCGGCCGCTGAGGTCGCCGATCCCGATGCCGATGGCGGCGTCGGCGAAGACCGCCTTGAAGCGCGCCTCACTCTCCCAGCGCGCCCGTTCGGCGGCAGTCCTGGCCTGCATCGAGGCGATGTGGATGCGCTCCTGCTCGGCCAGGGTGCGTTCGCGCAGCGCCTCGGCGTACCCGCCGGCCAGCTCGGCCAGCACCCGGCGCAGACGATCGTCCTTGTGCACGCTCCCGGCGTACGCCGCCAGCCGATCGCCCAGAGCGCGCAGCGATCCGGTGATCGCGCCGACGTCGGTGAAGTGCGAGGAGACCAGGGCGGCGCCGATCGACCGGGCCGGGCCGAGGTCGTCGCCGGCCGCGTCGAGCAGGGCGAGCAGCTCCTCGACCCGGGTGGTCAGCCGGGCCGCGAGCGCGGTACGCCCGATGACGACGTAG
Source organism: Hamadaea sp. NPDC051192 (assembly GCF_040682475.1). Classification (NCBI taxonomy): domain Bacteria; kingdom Bacillati; phylum Actinomycetota; class Actinomycetes; order Micromonosporales; family Micromonosporaceae; genus Hamadaea; species Hamadaea sp. NPDC051192. The sequence continues at coordinate 18,767 of NZ_JBFBAZ010000124.1, read as the reverse complement.
CTGGTCTCGGCGATGGCGTCGGTCCAGGCTCCGGCGACCTCGGACGCGTTCGGCGGTTCCACGGTGCCCGCCAGGCCGTCAGCGAACCCGGCCGACGCCCACGAACCCGGGATACTCGTACGCCTCCGGCCCGAGTTCGTCCGGGGCGTCGGGCCGCCAGAGCGGCGTCTGCACCACACCGGGATCGAGCAGGTCGAGGTCGCCGAACAACGCCGCGATCTCGGCCTGCGACCGCATCGTGACCGGGCTGGCCGTCTTCTGGTAGAGGTTCGCCGCCTGGCCGAGCTGCGCCGACTGCCGGTCCGGGCTGGCGTGCGAGATCACGATGTGGCTGCCCGGGGCGAGCCGGCTCGCGATCCGCCCGATCAGCTCGATCGGCTGCTGCTCGTCCGGCACGAAGTGCAGCACCGCGATGAACAGCACGGCGGTCGGCCGGGCGGGGTCGATCAGCGCCTTGACCCGCTCGTGGTCGAAGACGGTCGACGGCTCGCGCAGGTCGGCGCCGATGACGGCGGTCCGGTCGTTGTCCGCCAGGATCGCCTGGCCGTGCGCGACCGCCACCGGATCCCAGTCCACGTAGACCACGCGGGCCTTCGGGTCGAGCTCCTGCGCGACCTCGTGCACATTGCCCACCGTCGGAATGCCGGAGCCGAGGTCGACGAACTGGTCGACGCCCAGCGCAGACAGTGCCCGCACGGCTCGACGCAGGAACGCCCGGTTGTCCCGGGCCAGCTGCGGAACGTTGGGCATGGCCTGGAAGACCTGCTGAGCGAACTCGCGGTCGACGGCGAAGTTGTGCGAGCCGCCGAGATAATAGTCGTAGACGCGGGCGACGCTCGGCCGGTCGAGGTCGAGGTCGGCAGGGGCCCAGCTAGGACGTTCCATGGGGCGGCTCTTTCAACTGTCGGGAGGGGACGCGACGCGAGAAGCATATGCGGTATTACTGCAAGTTGCACCCGGCGGTCGACGGGTCAATCGCTACGGTGAACGCATGAAGATCTCCATCGGACTCCCCAATCCCGTCCCGGGAGTGTCCGGCCGCCTGCTCGTCGACTGGGCACGCCGGGCCGAGGAACGCGGATTCGCCGGGCTGGCCACGATCGACCGGATCGCGTACCCGAATCACGACTCGCTGACGGCCCTGGCGGCCGCCGCCGGTGCGACCAGCCACATCGGACTGATGACCAACATCCTGCTCGCCCCGGTCTACCCCGCGCCCCTGCTCGCGAAGGTCTCGGCCAGCCTCGACCAGCTCTCCGGCGGCCGGCTCACGCTCGGCCTCGCCCCGGGCGGGCGGCCCGACGACTACGAGCTGACCGGGGTGGCCTGGAATCGGCGCGGGCGGATCTTCGACGAGAGCCTCGCGTACCTACGGACCGCCTGGCAGGAAGGCCAGAGCGTCCCGACCCCGGTGCACGACCGCCGGGTGCCCGTCCTCATCGGCGGCACCAGCGACAAGGCCGTCGAGCGCGTGATCACCTGGGGTGACGGCTGGACCGCCGGCGGCGCACGGCCCGAACAGGTCAAACCCTTCAATCAACGGGTACGCACAGCGTGGGCCGACGCGGGCCGAACCGGTGAACCGAGGCTCGCGACGCTGGCGTACTTCTCCCTCGGTGACGACGCCGAGCAGGAGTCGCGTGACTACCTGAGTCACTACTACGCGTTCACCGGAGACTTCGCGAAGATCATCGCCGACAGCGCCCTGCGTACGCCGGAAGCGATCCGCGCGGCGGTGACCGCGTTCGAAGACGCCGGCTGCACCGAGCTGTACCTCGACCCGACCGCGGCCCGGCTGGACCAGGTCGACCGGCTCGCCGACCTGCTCCTCTAGCGGGTCTGGTCGGCCGACTCGCGGTCGATCCCCATCGTCAGCAGGTGCAACGCCAACGCCCGCGCCTGTTCGCGGATCTCCGGCGCGGCGGTCGTCTCCCACAGCCGCCCGCGCCGGGCCGACCCCAGCGCGAACAGCGCGGGAGCCCGATGACCCCGCCCCGACACCGCGCCGTGCTCGTCGACGGCCAGGCCCAGCTCATGCGGCCCGGGCGCGGCCAGCCCGTCCGCGACCAGCGACCGGACCAGCGGATCCCGCTCGGTCAGCCGGCCCGGCCCGGTACAGTTGATCACCGCGGCGTACGCCTGGGTCTCGATGCCGTGCCCCTTGATCACCGCCTCGATCCGGCCGTCCGGCAGCGGCCGTAGGCCGCACACCTCGCCCGCGCGTACGCGGAAGCTCCCGTCGGACCGGCGGGCCTCGACCGACGCGGCCACCTGCGGCGCCATCCGGTGACGGTGCACCTCCCAGTACCGCGCCACATGCCGCAAGAACCGCCGCTGCTCATGCTCGGGCAGACGCCGCCACATCACGTCCCAGTGCGGTCGCAGTCCGTCCATGACTCCGCGCCAGTCCCCCGTGCCGGCGGCCTGATCGCGTACCCAATGGAGCAACGCGGCCACACTCGTGGCCGCCGGCGGCACGACCTCCCGGCGGACCGACGGCGCGTGCGCCCGCGGCAACAGACCGTGGCGCGACACCGCGGTGATCTCGCGCCCCGCGAGGCTCAAGGCCACGTCGACCGCGGTCAGACCGGTCCCGATCAGCAGCACCGGCCCGTCGCCCACACCAGCCAGGACGTCCTTCTGCCAAGGATCCTGAATGTACGCCGAAAGCCGCCGGACGTCGTCGCCGGCCGCGATGGGGTGCCTGGGGGCCGGATTGCCGACCGCCAGCACGACCGCGTCCGCCGTCAGCACCACTCCATCGGTGAGCAGCACGGTCAGCCCGGCATGGGACGCCTCGAAAATGCGGCTGACGGTGCCCCGATGCACGGTGAGCTTCCCCGGCGCAACCTCGTCGACCGCGCGCAACGCCTCCGTCAAATAGTCGCCGTACCACCCGCGCGCGACGAAATCGCTACCTTCAGTATGCGCATCCCGCCGACGACACCATTCCAGAAAATCCTCAGGCCGATCCGGGTCGACGCTCATCGCCGAAACGGGCGAATTCAGCAGATGCCACCGCGCCGCCGTCGAGTACGCCACGCCCCGGCCGGGCCGCGCCTGCGGGTCGACCATGATCACGGACCAGCCGGTCCGGACCAGCTCCCGAGCAGCGACAACGCCGCTGAACCCGCCTCCGACGACCACCGCAACGGCCATGACGCGCCCCTTTACCTATAATTCCTATCGACACCATAGGATATCCCCGCCCCCAGCGCCACCCCCCACCACTTTCCCGCCGATCATGAACTAATGGTCGTGCTCGACGGCGTGTCGGTGCCCGGGACACCATGATCGCTCCCCCGAGATCCTGATCAAATCAGGCCCCTGGCCCGCCCTCCGAAGCCCGTGAGAGGCGACACGGGATACCGAGATGCGCCCGGCCCTCCGGATCGGGTACAGTCTGACCCGTCCCGGGCGATTAGCTCAGCGGGAGAGCGCTTCGTTCACACCGAAGAGGTCACTGGTTCGATCCCAGTATCGCCCACAGTTTGCGCAGCTCAGGAGCCCTCCGGAGGATCTTCCTCGGAGGGCTTCGTCAATGTTGGTGGGCAAAAGTGCTCCACATGTAAGAAGTCTGACTCGGAGTTGGTCCTTACGGATTGGGGCGTCGTCCGGGGCCTGACGGGCCGGCCGATGAGGTTCTGTCCTTCGCCGTCGCGAAGCGGTCTTCGCGCTAAGGAGCGCGCAGGCGTTTGCTCTGGCGACACCCAAGTTCGTGGCCGAGCGAAGCGTGCGTCAGTCACCTCCGCACGGCCACCGCGCTGGTCACGACGAGGTGGTTTGCTTGCGTCGGATGCCGAGGAGGCTGACGATCAGGGCGAGCGCGGCGACGGCGGGGGCTGCGATGGTGAGGCCGAGCGGTGCTCCGTTGTCGTCGGAGTCGGTGGCCGTGACGGTCATGCCGGTGCTGGCGGAGGCCGATGCGGCCGTCTTGGGGGTGAGTTTGAGGACCGGCGCGGGGTGGTTGGGTTCGGCTTGACCCGCGGTTGGGACTTCGATCCAGCGCACGACGTCGCCGTCGGAGTTGGTCTGCAGGGCTTTGAAGGCGATCTGGTCGGTTTCGGGCAGCGGTCCGGCGGAGCCGTCGAATCCCTGGAACTGGCCGGGTTTGATCGCCGAGGCGGCGTCGGCGGTCCAGGTGATCTTGGAGACAGCTTCGGTGATGGTGCTGTCGCCGGACTGGAGCGGGGTGGGGAGCTTGGTCTTCTCGGCGGTGATGGTCCAGCCGGGGACTGATTTGACCGACACCGATCCGATGGGTTTGTCGGTCGGGATGACGCATCGCTTCATCCTCGGCGAGCTGCGGTTGAGACCGGCAGCCCGCCGCGGGTCTCGATCGCTTGCGCCCAGGCCAGTTCCCGTGCGGCCGCCCGGGCTTGGCGCAGCCGGCCCAACGCGGCACCGTCCATAGCCGACAGCAGCTGCCACGCGGTCGGATCGGAGGCGACCTGCCCGAACAGCTCGGCCCGATCACGCAGCACCGCCAGATCCGCGATCGCCTGTCCACCGTCGGCGAGCATCACCGCCACATCGACTGCGACCCGGCCCGGATCATGACCCGAACGGCGCTGCCGCAACGGTTGCAGCGCAACGCTGTACCCTCCAGTCAGACCGGTGGCGTCAGCAACATCCGCCAATAGCCGCGCACCAGCGTGGCCGACGATGCCTCGCCCATCGGCCGTAACGATGATCTTCGGACGCCTTGGAGTAATCTTCACCCTGCGGGTGCCTTCCGAGGCGGGTGGTTTGGGCCTTCGAAAGCCGAATCATCCCAGATCAGAGGGCGGCGCTTTCGCATTGGTGGACCACGATGCAGGCAGCCCTTAACGAATCGCCGAGGCTAGCGGTGGCCTGCAACCCGCAGGTCGACACCACGCCGCTGCGCCGTGAACGCGCCGACGGAGTCGCCGCCACCTTGCCCGAGCATGCCTGGCATACCCGCTCGGCCAGGCCCGGATCGAAGGGACCCAGGTTCTACGACTGGGCGTGGGTGCACCTCCATCGACCTCGCACGGGGACCAGGAATACATTGTTTGGTCGCCGGCTCCAATTAAGCCACTTTCAACGATGATGGCCCCGCACTTGGCGGGCTTCGAGATCATTGCGCAAGATCGGATTCGTGCCGGGCCTTGGCGTCGATTAGGGCATCGGTATACCGGTCGCCACTAGGATGTCAAGGTGGGAGCCGACGACGTGGTGCCGATCTAGTCGTCCTCGACCGGCACCACGTCCTCGCCCACGCATCAATCTACCTGCGCCACTCGACTTGCCAATCGGAGACTTGGAACAGATTGATGAGTTCGTCCGTGTCTTTGACCCAGTAGTCACCGCCATCGGACGGATTCTCGATATCGTTTACCAAGAGAATATAGTAACCGCCGGTATCCCTCTCGTCATAATGAACGAAGATGAAGAATCCTTCGTTTTCGCCGGCAATCACCTCACCATATCGCTCAAGCTCAATCTTCGCCACTAAGGCCCCCCAGTGAGCGGAACGTGGTTGTTTGCGAGCGGTTTTCCGAGATCATCGAATATCTCGAAATGCACGTGAGGAATATTCGGCCAGTGCCCAACACCCTGCACCGAGGCGGGATCGACGCGGTATCCCCTATTCCCGTTTCTGAAGACTCCTGGAGCGACCTCAGAAGCTCCCCTTCCAAGGAAAGCCTGCCCCGTTACGTGCGCCTCATCCAGAGTAATCGTATTCCCACTAACAAAACTGGCGGAAAACTTCTTTGACGTTCTATTTGCGAACTGGTCTGCATGATTGACGGTTTCGTCGATAATGTCTTGCCTAACAACTGGCCCACCACAATTGTGGACCAGAACGGACTGGCCACCCGCTACTACATAGTAGGTGTGGACGTCACCAATTGTAAGGTCCCGCATCCAGCGTTGCCCGGTCATGATCTCTATGTGGGCGACCGTTTGTGTGGCGTTGCCGTTCGCATCTCGCAACTGGTCGCCGGCCTTGAGGTCCTTAGCCTCTGACCAGAGTCCCGTTGTGGCATTCCAGAATGGATGGTGCCAGGTCGTGTGAAGGACCGTTTCGTCGCCCGTTCGGTTGTCACGCACCGCGACGTCGGCGAGGTCCCGGTCGTCGTTGTTGTGCAGGTCGGTGACGAGCTGAGCTTTGGTCTCACCGGTTGTGGGATCGGTCGCCAGGACCTTGTCCCCGATCTGCACATCCTTGATGGCCTTGGTGGTTCCATCGGCCATCAGAACTTCGGTATCGGGATCGAAGCTGTGAGGGCACTTGGCGCCTTGGCTTCCGGTCGACTTGCCGGTCGGCCGACGAGGCGGCTTTACCGGCGTCTTGGTGGGGGTTGGAGTGTTATGGATCGTCTGCTGGATCTTCTTGGCTTCGGTGCCTTCGCGGGCGATGGACTTCTCCGCGGTTAGGGCGTCAGCAGCCGCTTGGTCGAGCTTGTCGGTTCGGCTGAGTCCGGCCTTCGCTTGTGCTTGGAGCGCGGCGATCTTCTCTTCTGTTGCGAGGGATTCCCACGGCCGTACGGTGACGGCGCCCGACTCCGCTCTGCCGATCAGCGCCAGCTCGCCGCCTTCACCAAGGGATACGAGGTCGACGATAACTGCGTCTGTGTATGCCTCGCAGTTCGCGTCGCTTGCCTCGCCTTCCCAGCAGTAGATGTTGGCGTTGGCTGCTGTGGCGAGGGTGGCTACCGGCCCGGCTCCGGTGATGGTGGCGAGGAAGGTGACGATGTCGAGGGCGTCGTGCCAGCCGCCATTCTTGCGGCAGTCGGCCACCTGGTGGCAGTTGTAGATGAGGGTGTTGTTGTTGTAGCCCTGCCAGCAGTCGTAAGGGTTGGTCCCGCCTCCGCAGAAGCCGCTGTACCAGGATCCGTCCGGGTTGGTGTGGGGTACGAAGTCTTCCGGGATGAGGCCGCTGGGGTCGGAGGATGTGACTGGACTGTTGTTCGCGTATGCGTACCCGTTCATCTGCTGCGTGTCGCCGAAGTCGATGACTGGGTCGACGGAGATGAAACGTCCGGTGTCCGGGTCGTATTCGCGTGCGCCGAGGTGTGTCAACCCGGTGGGGTCTTGCTGCCCACCGAGGTAGCCCTTGGGGTTAACCCAGCCGGGGTTGGCGCCTCGTGGGGTGCCGTACGGGGTTTGGCGGCGTTGGGTGACCGTCTGGTTGGTGTCGGCTGTGATGGCGACCTGGCTGGTGCCTTGGGTATCGCTGGCCAGCCAGGACAGCCCGGCCGTGGTGCGTTGTGCGACGACTTCGCCGTTGAAGGTGTAATAGCGGGTTGCGGTGATGGCGCCGGTGCTCTTGGTTTTAGTGAGCTCCATACCGCCGAGGTGCACGGTGATCGCATTCGGGTCGTCGGTGACTAGCCGCGCGCCACCTGCGTCGTAGAGGTAGTTATGCACGCCTGTGGTGTCGGTGAGCTTGGTCAGGTGGCCTTCGGCGTCCCATTCAAGCTTCTGACTTCCTGCGCCGGTTGTACAGTTGTTGCTGGTGGCGGTTGTGTCGGGCCGGCAGGTCATGTTTCCCACGGCATCGTATGCGTACTGGGCCGATTTGCCGTCGGTGCGGGTGAAGCCTGTCATCGCGTGCGGACGGACGACTCCGGTGCCTGGCGTCGGAACGGCATAGTTGGTGGTGATGTCGCCGTTCTGGGTGGCGTGTTCAGTCTGTGTCGTACGGTTGCCGAGGTTGTCGATTCCCCAGTTGAGCCAGTACTTGGCGGGGCCGCCGAGATTGGTGCTGGGTGCCTGGGTGCAGTCGTACGAGGCGGGGGTCCATGCTTCGGTGAGGCGTTGGGCCCAGTCATAGCTGAAGCACTGCGTGTCGCGCTGTCCCCCGGCCGGATTATCGTCGATCTTGATGACGTTGCCGAGGGTGTCGTATTTGATCGCAGCGTCGGAGATCGCGGCGACGCCGGTGGTCTTGAGGATGGCGCGTTGCCGGACGCGATGGTAGACCTCGTCGTAGTACTGCGCGGTCTGCGCGGCGGGTGCGCCGGTCAGGGCTGTCGAGCGGGTGATGGTGTTGACTTCACCGAAGTTGGTGTAGCCGGCGTCGCTCACGTAGTAGCTCGTCGTGCCGGTGTTGTAGTCGGTCTTCAGGCGCAGTGGCATCCCCATAGTCGAGTCGTACTCGTAGGTGAGCACTTCGGCGTTGAGGCCACCTGCTGCCGGCAGCGTGCTCGTCTGCGGTGATCCGTCCGCGGCGTAGGACGCCTTGAACACGTACGGAGCTGTGGCGAGCGTTCCGTAGCTCGACGGCAGTGTGAGCTGTGTCTGCGTTGGGCGGTAGAGCGCGTCGACCGCTACGACCTTGGTCACGAACGCGTCACTGCCGTAGTAGCGCGTGACGGTCGATGTGAGGCCCTTGGCGGGGCTGTCGTAGGTGTACGCGACTCGAACGGGACCGGTTGTTGAGCCGTTACGGATGGTGTCGACGCGACCTAGAGGCCCGTAGGTGTACGCGGTGATATTGCCGTTGGCGTCCTTTGTGGTCTCGACGTCGCCGATGGAGTTGTAGGTGATGCTGCTGGCGCCCTTGTCAGGATCCGTGGTGGTGGACAGTCGGCCTTGGTCGTCGTAGGTGTAGCTCCACTGGTTGCCGCCGGGATCGGTGACGGTTTTCGCCTGGCCCGTTGGCCAGTACGTGTAGCTGGTCGTGTCGTAGACGCCGGTCGGCTGTTGGGTGTGGTAGCTGCGGACCTGGGTGGTCTGGCCCTGGGCGTTGGTCCAGGTTTCACTGGCGGTGCCGGGAATCGGCGGGATGGCGGTGGTGTGGTCACCGTGGTATTCGGTGGTGGTTCGCCACTGCGCCGTGTTCTTGGAGTAGAACACTGAGGCGGTCGGGCGTCCGGCGTGGTCGTACTCGGTGCGGGTTTGGCCGGCGACGTCGGCGTCGAGCGGCGGGGAGAGCGTGGTGTTGGGCGCGGTTGCGCCGTCCCAGACCGCGTTGTTGTTCTTGAATGCCCGGCCGGCGGAGTCGTAGAAGGTGTCGGTGAGGATCCGGCCACTGCCGATCGCCGCGGTTTGTGTCTCGCGGACACGGCCCCACGAGTCGAAGATCTGGTACACGCTCTCCTGGGCGCCGTTGGCGTTCAGCGTCTTGGTTGTGGTGTAGGGCAGCTTCGCTTTGGCCTGATCGAGTGAATACGCATACTCGAGGTGTGGTGTCTGGGAGGTGGTTCGTCCTGGCTGCCACACTTTGAGCAGACGACCGAGCGGATCGTAGATCTTGGTGGTTTTGCGAGTGTTGATGTCTGACGCCACCAACGTCGATCCCCAGCCGGGTTCGATGTCTAGATACTCGGACCAGTTGGTCATCGCGTTGTAGGTGGTCGTGATCCGGGTGATGGGCCCGCCGATCGCGGGGGTATAGGCAACGCTGGTCTTCTCGCCGGAGATGTCGGTGGACCATGCGATGCGGCCTGCCGCGTCATAGCCTGCGGTACCGGTGGTTTGGAAGGTCGGATTACCGTTAGCCCAGCCAGACATTCCGTCGATGCGGGTGACGGCGCCCTTGGTGATCGCCGCGCCGATGTCCCCGCCGTCATAGGCGGTGCGTGTGATCGAGGTGATGTTGGCCGGATCTGTGGGCGGCGTGTCGCACGTGCCGATCCAGCCCTTGGACTCCGTCAGTTTTCCGATGATGTTGGCAGCTGCGTTGTGCCGGTATTCGTTATGCGTGCATTGGGTGACCGATGGCCCGTTGTTGTCCCACGACGCGCTCTCAGTGGTGACGACCAGCCCGTAGCTGTCGTACGTGAGCGACGTCGAGCTGCGCCGCCAGCCACTGTCGATCTTGGTCCGGGACCAGGTGGAAGACGGTCGCACATACTGCGACGTGACCGTGCGCCCGTCGATGGTGCGGGTGGCGGTCGCCGGCTCGAGGACGGTGGGGAAAGACATGGTGGAGCTGAGGATCGCGCCGTCGAGGTACTGGATCGATTCGAACGCCTGACCGGCGAAGGCTTCCTCGTCGCCGACGGTTCCCTGTTCGGTGCCCAGCAGTGTCGCCGTGCGGGTGTCGCCGTTGGCGAGCTTGTCGCCGTTCATGCCGCGGTAGTAGTAGACCTGTGATGTGGTCTGGTCCGCGCCGGAACCGACGGTGGTGGTGACCGATGGGTAGCCGCGCCACTCGCTCCAGGTCTTGTTGGAGGTCTTGGTGAGCCCGTCGGGGTCGTCGTAGTGCCACAGCGGCAGGTTGTCGGGGTTGTTGTAGGTGTAGGCGGTGACCACGTCCGGCGCCAAGCCGAGGGCGTCGATCTGACGGACCTCGGTCACGACGTACTTGTGGAAGTAGTCGGTGATCGGACCGGTGTAGCCCGGCGGCGTCCATTTGACGGGGTAGCAGCGCAGGATGTTGTTGTCCACGGCGGTGGGCATGGTGCCGCCCTTGGCGCACTGCTGGCTGGAGTAGGTGATCCAGAGTTGGCCGCCAGTTTCGTTGACGATCGAGTTGACGCGGCGCCAGTTCATGGCGGGGGCCCAGTCGCCTTGGGTGGCGTCGACCCTGTTGTACATCTGGATGCCGGAGAAGGTGACTTCCGGTGTGGCGAGGGTTCCGCCGACGAGGCCGGTGTGGGTGATACCGTCGAGCCACAGACCGCCGTCGTTGGCCTGGTCGGGGAACGACTGGCGCAGGGCCCACGAGTCGACGGGCTTCCACGCTGCCGTGATGGTGTTCCACACCTTCGTCGTGATGGTGGTCAGGCGTTTGGTGGACCAGAACGTCGGCGAGCCGTTACGACAGTCGGTCTGCCCGGAGGTGCACTCCTGGTCCCAGGGGGTGTCCGGCCAGTGTTGCTCGTCGTGGGTGGCACAGGCCGACAGGCATCGGTCGGCGACGGTGAAGTCGACGCGTGCGGGGACCACGGCTCCGGAGACGTATTCGCTGTCGGTGGCGACCGAGTTCACGAGCGTGCGGTTGTCGGTGCCGTAGTCGATGTGCTGCAGGTAGCCGTCGCGGTAGTAGTCGTCGAGGCTGGTCATGTCGAGGTTACGTGCGTAGTAGCCCTTCTCACGGGCGTACCAGTAGGACATGGTGTTGCCCCACAGGTCCTCGACGTAGTCCAGCTGCCAGCGCCACGCCTGGTCGCAGTAGGAGTCTTTGAACGCGGTCTTGTTGCACGGCTCGTCGGGGTTGTTGCCGAAGACCGGCACGGTGAGAACCGAGTTGGTTTCAGCCTTGCCGGACGTCCAGCCGGGCAGCCGGTGCCGGCCGAACCAGTACACCGAACCTCGGGTGTCGGTGACCTTCCAGTACTCGTTGTTGTCGTCGCCGTTGGCGAAGCTGGTGTTGGTCAGCAGCTCGATCTTCGACCCGTCGTCGTGCACGGGGTGCCATTTGCCGTCGGATCCCTTGAGCAGCTCGGTCACCGAACCGTTGAGGTTAAGGATCGCGTTGTCGGTACCCCAGCACAGATCACCGGTCTTGGTGGTGTTGTTGGCGCCGGCCGTCGTCATGTCGTCGGCGCACGCCTTGTAGCGGCGCTCAATGTAGCCAGGGTCGTAGCTGAACCCGGAACCGATCCAGCCCACCTGGTTGTTGGTCGATGCCATCCGGCCGTCGATGGACTGCGAGCTGTAGCTGATGGACGCCTCGGCCGCGGGCCCGCCGACACCCGGCGGCATCCTCAACGGATACGACCAGTTGAAGCCGCCCGTCGCCCCGCCCTGCGACCAGGTGGCCGACGACGCCAGACTGGTTGCGGAGAAGTCGCCAGCGCCCCCGGAAGCGCCGGCGACAGCGGCGACCAACACGCCCGAGGCCGTCTGAACGGCTGCGTTGCCCGCGAGTTGGTCCTTGGTCTCGGCAAATGCGGTACCTGATGTCGCGGAAACCGAAACGTCCGCGGAAATGGTCTGCGCCGCGATGTCATTCTGAGCAGCGAGCTCGGTCCAGCCGCAGCGGGCCTTGTCGGGGGTGGTCAACGCACATTCCGGCAGTGTCACCAGCCGCAGCCGGGAGGCCCACCCACCGCCGAAGGCGCCGCTGAAGCCCGAATAGTCCAGGGCTGCTCGCAGCGAGCCCGCGGTCGTGACTCCGTCCGTGCGTTCCAGGCGCATGATCACGCCACGGATGCCGGCGTTGTCGCTAACCGACTGGGGCAGGACTGTGGCCCGCAACTTGGTCGGGGCGGTCCGGTTCTTGGCCTGTGGCACGTCCGGCTGGCTGACCAGCAGTGGCAGGTCTCCCGCGCGTGTCCGGGTTCCTGGCTTCGGCGAAACGATGGCTTCCGTCGAGGTCGCGGCGGGCCATCGCGTGGTCTTCGTCGCGCGTTGCGATGTGGCTGGGTTGCTACGCAACGCTTGTGCGCCAACTGGATGTCCGGCAACCGAGGTGTAGTTCTGGGCACCGAGGAGTTGGTTGGCCTTCGGCGCTGCCGCAGCAGGCTGCCATTGCAGAAGATTTGCCATCAGGACGGTGACGGCGACTGCGGCCGTTGTGCGCAGCACGCGCTTGGTGCGACGTGGACGTAGATGGACGACGTTGTTAGCCATGAGGCAGCTCTCCCCGAGGAGTGTCAACAGCTGAGCAAAGGTCCGTGGAGATGGTTGAAGACCGAGGTGAAGGCAAGATTGGGCCCGGCGAGGTACTTCTCGCCGGGCCCGAGATGGTTAGGGCTCGCTGGTGTTGGCGTAGGTGGAGACTTCGGCATCGGTCAGGGCTCCGGCGAATGCCCGCACGGTGTCGACGCAGCCGTTGAGCCATTGCGTGTTCGTCCCTGCCGCGTTCGCGCGGCCGATGACGAGGGGCCCGGACGCCTGCCACGGGGCGAAGGCTTCATTCAGATAGCCGCTGCCGGCGTTGGCGCCGTCGACGTACAGGGTGATCCAGCCAAGTGCCGGGTTACCGACGCTGGTTGGCCGGTAGACGAATGCCAGGTGGTGCCAGTCCGCCGGGCTTACGGCGGGCACCGCGAGGATCGTGGAGGTGGTGCCCGTCGCGCTGTCTGGGATTTGGACCAGCCACTGGCCGCCGTTATCTGGCCGGTAAGACAACGCGAATCCGCTTTGAGCGGCTCCGTCCGCCGAGCCGTCTTGGGAGATGATCGTTTGGACTCCCGCAGCGGTCGGATCGGTGATCTGGACACGGGCGGCGATCGAGAACGGGCCGGTCGTGTCGAGCGCTGGCCCACTGGTGTGAAGGTCGCCCGATGTTCCGCCCAGGGACGCAACCATGCCCGTGTAGGTGACCGGATCTTGAATGTATTCGGCGTTGGTCGCGCTCAGCGACAGCGGCCGGTTGTAGCCCGACCAGTCCGCGCCACTGCCTTCCTGGCTGTCGGCGGGGCTCTGCATGTACCAGGTCCCCACATTGACCGCGGTGAGCGCAGGCAGGATGTCCAGATCGACGAATGTTGCCCGGTTCCACGCGTGTACCTCGGCGATCTGCCCCGGGAACTGCTCTGCCACAGCGCTCGCGGCCTTCCCACGGCCGACCGCAAACTTGCCAGTCGACGCCCAGGGTGTCACAGGGTCCTTGCAGGTGCTGTTGCCCGCCGAGATTCCGCCGTAGCACCGGGACCTGTCAGTTCCGTCGAGGTAGATGCTCAACGGGATGGTGCCGTGGCCGGGGTCGTAGACACCCACGAGATGGGTCCAGACTCCTGGCTGCGGTCTCGTGATGGTGCAGACTCTGAACTTCGTAGGCGCACTGGCGTCACTGTTGTAGTAGGTGAAGCACCAACCGCCGCCTATCTGCGAGGGCTTGGTCAAGCCGCTCATCAGGGGTGGTACGTAACTCAGTGAGAACGCGCTGTTGACCGCGCCGTCTTGTGAGATCACTGTGGCGGTGCTTGTCGGAAGCGAGTCGAGTTTGACCCACGCCGACACTGAGAACGCTTTCGAGGTAACTACGGCGCCGGTGGAGCTTTCCGCGTAGCCTCCGGTGAGTTTGAGTGCCTTATCCGCGCCGGATGGACCAGTCCCAAGGATCCGCCCGTCAGTCCAGGCTGCGTTACTGGTGGTGAGTGTCAGATTCTTCGGAGCAGTCCCCGTGGCGCTAGCGGTTGTTCCCATGCCCTCGTCGAGAAGCCAGGTCGACACCTCGTCTGTCGCGATGCCGACGCGGAATGTGTACTGGCTGTCGGGGCTCGAGTTGCCAGCGGCGTCGACGCCGTGGACGTACAGAACGTTGTTGAGCACATCTTCTGGGGTGACCCACACAGTGGCAGACCCTCCGACGAGCGGGCTGCCAGCGGCGTCGACTGCGGTGGCGGTATAACTGGCCCCGCCCTCGAGGTGGTAGGCGTATTTGGTCACCGCCGCGCCGTTGGCAGTGAAGGTGAACCGGCCGGGTTGGCCCAGCCCGCCGTAGACGCCTGTGTGGGTGTCGTCCGGCACCGGGTAGTCGGTTGAGGTGATGATCGGCGACGCTTGAAGGGGCTCAGACGAAACCGTGAACTCGCACCACGGCGACCACCCCGAGACTGCGCCCTGGGCGTCTTTGGCTTGGACTTGCCAGCGATACTTGAAACCTTGGGTGAGCTGCGCCAGCGAAACCGCCGCATAGTTGCTCGGGGCCGACGGCGTGGCCGGAGCGACATTGATCACGGACTTCGTCGCCTGGGACACGCCGGGTCGACCTACTAGTGGCGGGTCACGCCACACCTCACCGGTCGGGTCCCACTCCTGAGTCACGAACGTGCCGGTCAGCAGACCGCCGGCCTCGTTGTCGGGGTCGCGCAGCTTTGCCCGCAGAACCGGAGCGCTCGACCGGATCAGCGGGTTCGCCGTCGTGCACGACGTTCCCGCGAGCGTGCTGCTCGGTGCGGTCTCCATATCGGCCGACGCCGGAGTGGTGGGATTCTTGTTCCATTCGACATACAGACTGGTACGTGCTGGATCGAACTTTTTCCACCAATTGCTCGTCGTCTCGCTCGTCCCGTCCTGCTGACGGTTCAGCAGTCCCAGCGCATAGGTCGACCAACCCTGATCCAACGCGTACTGGACGCCGCTCTTGAGGGTGTCGTTGGTCCACTCCATATAGTCGTCGGGCTGGGGATCGCTGCCGCAGCCCTCGCCGCCTTGCGACGGCTTGTGCGCGTTGCCCGTCTGCTCCCCGATCCACGCTCCCAATGCCGGGCCTGACCATGTGTTCTTGCCCTTGTTGAAAGCCGAGACCGAGTAGAGGTTCACCGGCGTCGCGGTGCACGCCCACGAATGGGTCATGTAGGTCTGGAACTGTGCCTTGAGCACCGTGGCCGGGCGGCCGATTGTCGCCCCGGAGTTGAACGAGAAGAACGATCGGTAGGTGCCCGAGCCGTCCGGATTGAGCCCGACCCGGGCCACCTCGTCATCACGGGTGGCGTTTGTGGAGTCGGTGTACCCCCAGCCGGTCTGTGAGATCGTCTTCGACACCGGGTCGATGATCACCGGGTACACGGTCGTCGGGTCTGCCAGCAACGCCAGGTCCGGCCGGATCGTCAGCGCGCTGCCCGTGGCGGTCGTGGCGACCTCGGCGGTGGCCGACTGGTCAGGCACCTGGGCGGCGAGATTGCCGACATCGATCTGATCGGCAGCCAGCGTGCTGGCCCTCGCCTCGGTCTGGCTCTGCGCCGAAAGGCCTGCGGCATCCCACATCAGCCCGGTGCCCGATGAGATGGCCACGTGACCCGCCGGGGTGGCTGCGTCGAACCCACCATCCGGTTGGGGTTTGATGGCAAGGCCGGATGCGGCCAGCCCTAGGCTGACGCTGGCCAGCCCGGGGTTACTGGCCGCAGTAGCGGTCTTCACGACCAGGCTGTAGGTGAACCCGTCTGCCAGTGCACGCACACGCAGGTCGACGCCGGGCATGATTTCGGTGTACACGGCGGTGTCGCCGTCGATCGCCGCGGCGGGAAGGGCGGAAGGCCAGCTATAACTGAGTCTGCCGCCACCTGCAATGAACGTCGCGAGCGGGCCGTCGCCGCCACCGGAAAAGCGCACGGCCGCCGCCGCATTGACCGGCGCCAGGGTGCCGTCGGAGAGCCGACGGAGCGTCGTATCGATCGGAGCCCACGATCCGTCATCACGCCGCGCCCGCTGCGGGCTGGCCGACATGACGGTCGTCAGAGAACCCGACGGATTGGCGAAAGTCTGCGACACCTCTGTCCGAGACTGCGCCACCTCGACCTGGCTGCCGCACGACTTCGCCACGGCGACGGCCGCGTCAACGGTTTCGGCTTGAGCAGAACATGCCGCGAGCGCAGGACCCGGCTGCGGCCAATCAGCTACTACTCCCAGCGAAACGCCGAGGACCAGTGCAGCAGCACTCCCGACCAGACGACAGGATGATCTCCACGAGTGCGACACCCGAGTTCCCCCATGAACTTAAGACGGTTGACATCTGTCAACCGGAGGGAGAATCTAGGGCCAGACCCTGCCAGCACGTCAAGGTCAACTCTCCGTAATTGTTCGGCAGGTCGCCGGCGTCACCGGTCCGGCAGGCTTCGGTATGCCGGGAGGATGCAGCGAGCCCAGCATCGACGCAGGTGCCTCAGCCGACTTTCGCCGACCGCCGACAGTTCCACATAGCACCGATGCGCGCATTCTCCTTCGAGTTCGCACTCAGCCGGTTCTGCGTTGCGAGCGACACGCCACACAGTTGATCTTCAGCCAAACAGTGTCGACACCGGACACTCGTGATCGATGCCCATGGATACAGCAAGATCGACACGCGCCTGGGCTTCCCGGACGGCCTCGCCGATCGCAATTAGTCAATCCTTCGACGGGAATCTGTCACCAAACCGTTATCTTTCGGCATTGCGCCGGCTGGACGCCGAGGAAGTTCAGACTTGGCGACTCCTCACCCCACACCGAGCATAAGTCGGGCAATCTGGGGTCCCCGAGAAGCTTCCGTCCGCAGGCACGTCCAGCATTGACGATGAACACGACAGCCAGACCGCGCCCACGACAGCCCCATGGAGCCGATCACCTGACGATCGCACATCAACCATCGCGGCAACGCTCCTTCCCGCCAGGTCCCACCGGCCTGATCTCCGCAGAGACGGCCGTGCCATGAACCGCGTCGCCTTGAGAACTTGACGATGGGTTGCCGATCGCGTTTCATGATCCGTCGCAGGCTGGGTATCACTCAGCCGTTGCCTGTTCATGGGGGCTGAGATGAACGATCAATGGAACCGGCGGCGCACCCGGCGCAGACTCGTCGGCTTGCTTGCCATCGCAGCGATGGCAATCGCCGGTTGTTCAGGTGCGCCAGCCAAAGTCGCCACGACGCCACCGACGAAGCAGTCCAGCGATTCGGCCACCCTCCTGGCGGCGGTGACGTCGACGCTGAGTCAGTCGTTCTCCCTGAACATCCAGCAGACGATCACCGGCCCCGCGTTCATCAACACGGAGGTCGCCGGCCCCTACGACATGACTCATCACAACGCTCGCTTACGGCTGACCGAGAGCCGCACGATCAGCGACGGCGAAATCCTCGTCGTTGATGGGAAAACCTACGTGAAGTGGGCGGCCAGCGATCCCCAGCACGCCCGAGTCGATATCGACGAACTGCAGTTCATCGCGAGCCCCATTCGCCAAGCAGTTGACCCGCAAGTCAATCTCGGTCTGCTCGCAGGTGCGCGAGATGTCCAACAGACGATACCGGGGAAGTTCCGCGGCACCATCGACTTCGCGAAGGGGCGCGCCGCAGCGAAAGCCTCCGGGTGGCTAGCTGAGTTCTACGACGCAGCGATCGCGGGCATGAAGACCTCGGCGTCGCCAGCCACCTTCGTCGCCCGGACCGACGCCGAAGGCCGGATCGTTGAGTTCTGGCTCAAGGACGTGTACCTGCAGTGCGGCGAACGCATCTGCCAATTCAATCTCTTGTCCACCTACAAGGACTACGGCGTCGCGGTCGATGTAGCCGCGCCGACGGCCGTACGGCCAGCAACCAGCACGGACAACGAACGTCTCTGACGAAGGACGACCGGCAACGGCTAGGACGTTACCTGGTTCTTCTTGCTGACCCGCTGCCTGCGCCATGCCGCGGCGATGCTGACCGCTTGGCTTGCCTGCCAGACCTCGATCCAGTCACGAAGTTTCGGGGCCGGGTCCGGATGGAACAGCCGCGCCCGCCGGCGTGCACCGGCCTCGAAGATGGCGCGACGCTCGACGGCCACGGTCTCGTCGGCGTGCACAGAGTCGATGTAGATCACATTGTGATGGCGGTAGCGCACTCGATACCGCGAACGCGTCTGCTCGATCCAAGCCATCGAAACCTCCACCATGTCGGTCCGACATGCGCTGCTAGACCTAAATATCCGTCCTGCGACTATTGCGCTGCTCGCGAACGACCGAAGTCAGCCCAAACGGCCCGTCGGGCGTGGAGCAGATGTGGAGCACGACCCCTGTTCGCAACCGCACCCAACGGCATTGACCTGCGCCCCAACGGAGTAGAACCGCGTTCTACCAGATTCAAGATCGAAAATACCAGCAGCCAGTCCTATATTTGAATTCTTCGTTCACACCGAAGAGGTCACTGGTTCGATCCCAGTATCGCCCACAGTTTGCGCAGCTCAGGAGCCCTCCGGAGGATCTTCCTCGGAGGGCT
>NZ_JBFBAZ010000124.1:0-133 GCF_040682475.1 Hamadaea sp. NPDC051192 | reverse complement strand
TTTGTCGATATTGGTGGGCAAAAGCGCTCCACGTGTAACTAGTGGCTCAGCAGGAAACGTTGGCCAGGTAATCGGGTGAGCGGATCTTGGATTTGGTGGCGAAGTCGCGTTTCGGTTCGGCATGACTGTTGCG
>NZ_JBFBAZ010000123.1:0-23751 GCF_040682475.1 Hamadaea sp. NPDC051192 | reverse complement strand
TGTCCGGGCCACGCAAGCCCGCACCAACCGCCGCAGCTGGGCTCGATGGCGCTGCGGACGCAGCAGCCGGCTTCGAGGCGCCGGGCGGCGCGGCTGTAGGCCGCGCGGGCGCGGACGCAGCAGGCGGCTTGACCGTGGCAGGCTGTTCGGATGCGAGCTGCGCGGACGCGGGAGCCGGCGAGGATGCGGCAGATGGCGGTCGCGTTGCGGCTCGGGTGCTGCCGGGTGAGCCGGATCTGCGCTCGGCCGGCGCCCGCCGCGCCGATGCCCTGGTCGAGGTATGCCAGCGGATCATGAACGCCGGTGAGCTGCCCGACAACGGCGGCGAGAAGCCGCACCTGACGGTCACCCTGCCGTGGGACGCCCTTCAAGCGAAGGTCGGCGCAGGCTTGCTCGACACCGGCGACCTGCTCACCCCAGAAACAGTGCGGCGGCTCGCGTGCGACGCGATGATCATCCCCGCCGTCTTGGGCGGTGACGGGCAAGTCCTCGACGTGGGCCGCGCCCGACGCTTGATCGACGGGCCGTTGCGCCGCGCACTCGTGTTGCGGGACAAGGGATGCGCCTTCCCAGGTTGTGACCGGCCGCCTCAGTGGTGCCACGGACATCACCTCAAGGCTTGGGCAGACGGCGGAACCACCTGCCTCGCCAACAGCGTCCTGCTCTGCGGGTTCCATCATCGCGAGATCCACCACGGGCACTGGGAAGTCCGCATGAGACCGGACGGCTTCCCCGAATTCCTGCCACCGGCCTTCGTAGACCCACTTCGAAGACCAGTCCGCAACACCCTCCACCGACGCTGCTGAGCCGCAGCATGGCTCAACGCCGCCGCGGTGGCGCACGGTCACGACGACGACACGGTCACGACGACGACGCGGGCGACACGGACGACTTGGATGTCGCGGACAGACGCGCTTGTGTGCGCCGGTGGTGTGCGCCGGTGGTGTGCGCCGGTGGTGTGCGACTTCCGGCCGCTTCGCAAGATCATGCGCCGATGGTGCGCCCAGCGGCCGTTTCGCGCATACCACGGGAGCATGGTCACGGGATCGGACCCGAATTCGCAGATGGCGGGCATGTCATGGACAGCGCGGCGGGTCAGATGCGGTGGTAGCTCCAGCCGACCATTTCGCCCTCGTGGTACGGCATGACGCCGTGGAACTGGCGCGGATCGTCGTCCAGCACCATCGGCAGCCACTCATGGTCGCTGGCCCACATCGGCAGGCTGCGAATCGCGTCGAGGTCGACCCATTCGAGGGTGCCCTCGTCCGGCCCGTCGTGCAGCTCGCCGGCGTACGCGTCGACGCGGAAGACGAAGCCGAGCCAGTCCTCGCCCTGCTTGCCGAAGCCCGGCCACAGCACCGTGCCGCGAAGGCTCAGCTCCTCGGCGATCAGGCCGGACTCCTCCTTGATCTCCCGGCGTACGCCGGTGACGACGTCCTCGGAGCGCTCGACCTTCCCGCCGAGCCCGACGTACTTGCCGAGGTGCAGGTCGCCGGGTCGCTTGTTCCGGTGCAGCATCAGCACCTGCCGCCGATCCGGGGAGAGCACGTACGCCAGAGTGGCCAGCACCGGAGTCACCATGTCCTGAACCCTATCGTCCGGCGGAATCGTCAGACCCACACGGCACGATGGCGAGGTGCCGTTGCAGAACCGGGTCGATCCGACCGGAGACATCGTCCGCGATCCGGGGCGAGGATTGTTCACCGGCAATCGCGGCTGCCTGCATCGGGCCGATCGGGAGCTGGGCGGGTCGCGGTGGCGGTCGAAACTCTGGATCTGCTGCGTGCTGGACTGGCGGGGCCGGCAACGCGATGTGATGCCGCCCGGTCGTTGGACGGCGTTGTTCTTCCTCGACGAGGCGACGGCGTTGGCCGCCGGGCATCGGCCT
Organism: Hamadaea sp. NPDC051192; assembly: GCF_040682475.1. Taxonomy (NCBI): domain Bacteria; kingdom Bacillati; phylum Actinomycetota; class Actinomycetes; order Micromonosporales; family Micromonosporaceae; genus Hamadaea; species Hamadaea sp. NPDC051192. The sequence continues at coordinate 21,863 of NZ_JBFBAZ010000123.1, read as the reverse complement.
TGTGCGTACTGCCGACGCCGGGATTTCCTGGCGTACGCCGAGGCCTGGCGTTGTGCGTACCAGTTGAGGGAAAGGCCGAGGGCGGCGGAGATGGACGCGCGTCTGCATGGGGAGCGGGTCGATCCGCGGACTCGGCGGCAGCGCACGGGCCGCGCGCTGTTCGCGGACCTGCCGGATGGCGCGATGATCGGCCTGGACGGGCCGGCGCTCAAGCTGGGCGGGCTGGCGTTGCCGTGGTCCTTCGCGGGCTATGGCGAGCCGGTCGCGGCCGGGGGCGAGGTCGAGGTGCTGACGCCGCCGTCGACCGTGGCGGTGCTGGCGGCGGGCTATCGCCCGGTGCTGCATCCGACCGCGCTGCATCCGACCGCGCTGCATCCGACCGCGCTCAGGCGAGTCCCTTGACGCGCCGCCAGTCGCGGACGATCTCGTCGACGTCGATCCGGGCGATCACCACCGGCGGGCCGTCGACCAGGCCGCGGTTGGCCTGCTCGATGCGCTTGTTGAGGTCGGCGACCAGCTGCCGGACGGTCTGCTCGGAGTTCTTCTTGACCGCCTCGTCCAGGATGTCTTCGGCTGCCTTGCGGATCTTCAGCGAGGTCGGCGCGAGCCCGCCGAGATTCTCGCGGGCGACCATGGACTTGAGCCACCAGTCTTCGTCGTAGTGCTCACCGGCGCCTGGAATGGGCTTGCCGGTACCCGGCAGGTCGTCGAAGTCGCCGCGCTCCCGGGCCTCCCGGATCTGCCGGTCGATGTGCGATTCGTACGGGCTCCCCATGATCCGACGATACCCGGCGAGCGATACCCGGCGAGACCCGGCGTGATCGTCGCAGGTCGGCGCGGGATGATGGGCGCGTGCCGGATCTGCGCATCACCAGTCGCAACGCCCGCTTCCAGCAGTGGTCGGCGTTGCTGACCAATCGCACCAAACGCCATCGGGCGGGTGAGTTCCTCGTCCAGGGGGTACGCCCGATCTCCCAGGCCATCGAGCACGGCTGGGCGGTGCGCGCCCTCCTCTACGACCTGGACGCGCAGCTCTCGCACTGGGCCGCCGACCTGCTCGACACCGTACGCGCGCCGGCCGTCGCGATGGCCCCGGAGTTGCTGGCGGAGCTGGGCGGCAAGGAGGCGGAAGCGCCCGAGCTGATCGCGGTCGTGGCCCAGCGGCCGGACGACTTCCGGCGGATTCGGCCGGCGCCTGGCCGCCCGGCGGTCGTCTTCGACCGTCCCACGAGCCCGGGGAACATCGGGACGCTGATCCGGTCGGCCGACGCGTTCGGCGCGGCCGGGGTCATCGTGACCGGCCACGCCGCCGACCCGTACGACCCGAAGGCGGTGCGGGCCAGCACCGGATCATTCTTCGCGGTGCCGGTCGTGCGGGCGCCCTCGCATCGCGAGGTCCTCGACTGGGCGGCGGCCGGCTCGCTCGCGGTGGCGGGGACCGACGAGACCGGCGACGCCGACGTGGCCGAGTACGGCTTCCAGCAGCCCACGTTGCTGGTCGTCGGCAACGAGACCGCCGGGATGAGCGCCGGCTGGCGGGAGGCGTGCGACACCGTCCTCAGCATTCCGATGATCGGCGCGGCCAGTTCGCTCAACGCGGCGACCGCCGGTTCCATCGCCTTGTACGAGGCGGCCCGCGCTCGGTCACGTTCTTGACGCGTTCGAACGAATGTTCGATAATGGTAGGCATGGAGCTGGTGGAGCACTGGTGGAACGGCGGTGCCGACGCGCATCGCGAGGACGTCATCGTGCGGCGCGGCCCGGAGGGCACCCACGAGGTGGAGCTGCGGGTCGGCGCTCGGTCGATCAAACGCGAATACCGGACGCGCGACGAGGCGAAGATCATCTCCGACGGCCTGCGGGCGGTCGGCGTCTGGCTGGACCTGACCCGGTTGCGCTCGTTCGCCGGGCAGGCCGTGGCGCGGTGACCCAGCACGCCGGGGCCGAACGGGAGCCCGCGATCATCGCCGTCCACGCCGTGCTCCGGCGCGGCGATCAGGTGCTGCTCGGGCTGCGGCAGGGCACCGGCTGGTCCGACGGCCACTGGCATCTCCCGTCCGGCCACGTCGAACGGGAGTCGTCGCTGGCGGCCCTCGTCCGGGAGACCTGGGAGGAACTGGGCGTCATCGTCGACCCGGCCGCGACCCGGCTCGTGCACGTCCTGCACTTCTGGGGCGCGCCGAGCCGGCTCAACCTGTTCTTCGAAGTCGGCGCGTGGGACGGCGAGCCCGTCAACGCCGAGCCCGACAAGTGCGCGGCCGTCGGCTGGTTCGACCTCGACCGGCTTCCACCGATGACGGTCGCCTACGCGGCGCAAGGGCTGGCCCGTTACCGCCAGGGCATCGCGTACAGCGACTTCGGATTCGCCCCGGAACGAGTCCGCTAAGCTGCTCGCCCATGGCGGCGGCGATCTTCGACCAGCAGGAACGACGGCAGTGGCGCGACCGCGCCGCGGCGTACGCGGACTCCTTCGGCCACCTGTGCGGGCACACCGCGCCGGCCTTGCTCGACGCAGTCGCCGTCCGGCCGGGTTCGCGCCTGCTCGACGTCGGCACCGGGACGGGCACCGTCGCCGCCCTGGCCGTCGAGCGCGGAGCCGCCGTGACCGCCGCCGACGCGGAGCCGTCCATGGTCGCGTACGCCCGCGATCGGGTGCCCGCAGCGCACATCGTCGAGGCGATCCTGCCCGAGCTGCCGTTCGACGACGGCGTCTTCGACGCGGTGGTGGCGAACTTCGTCCTCAACCACGTCGGCGATCCGCGTACCGCCGTCGCCGAACTGCGGCGCGTCACCCGACCCGGCGGCCGGGTCGGCGTCACGATCTGGCCCTATCCGCAACCGCCGTTGCAACGCCTGTGGGCCGACGCCGTCGAGGTCCCCGGCCTCGTCCGCCCGGCCGAACGGGTCTCGGTCGCCCCGGAACTGGACTTCGCGCGTACGCCGTCAGGATTGGCCGGGCTGCTGAGCGAGGCCGGGCTCGGCGAGGTCGGGTGCGACACCGTCACGTGGGAGCACGTCACCGACGCCGAGGACTGGTGGAGCGGACCGGCCAGCGGGATCGCCTCGATCGGGCAGCTCGTCGTGGCGCAGACCCCCGAGGTGGTCGATCGCATTCACGTCCGCTATCTGGAGCTGGCGGCGGCGTACCAGCGGGCGGACGGGATGCTCGCCCTGCCGACGGCGGCCCTGCTCGCCTCCGGCACCGCCTGACCCGGCGAGGCCGCACGAAGCCGCTCGCGGCAGCCCGTCCCTCAACGCGACTACGCGGGTGAGACCGGGCGTTCGAAGAAGCTCTCCAGCACCACGATCGTCTGCGTACTGGTCACCCCGTCGACGGCGAACAGCCGCCGCAGCACACCCTGCAGTTCCTCGGTCGTCCGCGTACGCACCTTGACCATGAGCGACGCGGCGCCCGCGACGACGTGCGCCTCCAGGATCTCCGGGATGGCGGCGAGCGCCTCCTTTGTGTCGCCCATCCAGGTGTTGCCGTCGACCATCACGTACGCGAGGACGCCGCGCCCGACGGCGGCCGGATCGACGTCCACAGTGGTCCGCCGGATGACCCCGCGTTCGCGAAGCTTCCGGACCCGGTCGTGCGCCGCGGCGGCGGACAACCCGACGGCCTGCCCCAGGGCGGCGTACGCCGAGGTCGCGTCCCGTTGCAGCGCACCGAGCAAGGCGCGGTCGACGTCATCCAGGTCACTCACCGCTTGACCGTACCAGATTCGGTGTGGATACGATTCGACCGAACGTCATACAGACAGGAGCGACAAGCCATGGACACGATCCCGGCCCAACCCATCCCGACCCAAACCAGCCCGGCCCAAACCATTCCAGCACCGTTCCCGACGATCCCCGCGCAGTTCGAGAAGCTGGACGAGCGGTTCCGCTGGCTCGACGGCGACTACGAGGTGCGCCGCCTGTTCACCGGCGCCCGCAAGACGGAAGGCCCGGCGTACTTCCCCGCCGGGCGGTACCTCGTCTTCAGCGACATCCCCAACGACCGCCTCCTGCGGTACGACGAGACCACCGGAGCGGTCGGCGTCTTCCGCCCCACCTCCGGGTACGCCAACGGCAACACCGTCGACCGCGAGGGCCGTCTGATCACCTGCGAGCAGGGCAACCGCCGGGTGACCCGGACCGAGCACGACGGCACCGTCACCGTGCTGGCCGATCGCTACCGGGGCAAGCGGCTCAACAGCCCCAACGACGTCGTCGTCCGCGCCGACGGCTCGATCTGGTTCACCGACCCGAGCTACGGCATCGACTCCGACTACGAGGGCAACCGCGCCGAGTCCGAACTGGACGGCTGCTTCGTCTTCCGGCTCGACCCGTCGGGCGAGCTGACCGTGGTGGCTGACGACTTCAGCCGCCCCAACGGGCTGGCCTTCTCCCCCGACGAGAAGCGGCTGTTCATCGCCGACACCCGGCAGGAGCCGAGCCACATCCGCGTCTTCGACGTGACCGACGACGGCCGGCTCACCGGTGGCGAGATCCACGCGACCTGCACCTTCGGGCGCTTCGACGGGCTGCGGCTCGACACCGAGGGCCGGATCTGGGCCGCCGCCTGGGACGGCGTGCACTGCTTCGCCCAGGACGGCGACCTCATCGGCAAGCTGGTGCTGCCGGAATCGGTGTCCAATCTGACCTTCGCCGGTCCGAAGCGCAACCTGCTCTACATCACCGCCGCCACGTCGCTGTACGCCCTCCGCGTCACCTTCAACGGCGCCCGCTGAGGCAGCACCTCCCGAGCAGCATCTCCCGAGCAGCACCTCCCGAGGCAGCACCTCCCGAGGCGGCACGGATATCCCTGGAAGGGCGAGCAAAGTTTCCATGGATATCCGTGATCGGTCGCTATAAAATTCACACTGCCCGATGTGGGAGCGCTCCCAACGCCCAAGGAGACAGCATGCCCAGATTCCGCCTGCTGGCGGCGACGGCGGTCACCGCCTTGATCGCCGGCCTGACCAGCGCCGTGTCCGCCCCAGCCCAAGCGGCCGGCCCCTACAACTACGCCGAAGCGTTGCAGAAGTCGATCTGGTTCTACGAGGCGCAGCAGTCCGGCGCCAAGCCGAGCTGGAGCCGGGTCGGCTGGCGCGGCAACTCCGGCATGTCCGACGGCTCCGACGTCGGCCTCGACCTGACCGGCGGCTGGTACGACGCCGGCGACCATGTGAAATTCGGCTTCCCGATGGCGGCCAGCACCACCATGTTGGCCTGGGGCGCGGTCGAGTACCGCACCGCGTACCAGAACTCTGGGCAGCTGACCCCGCTGCTGAACAACCTGCGCTTCGTCAACGACTACTTCATCAAGGCCCATCCGTCGGCCAACGTCCTCTACGGGCAGGTCGGCAACGGCGGCACCGACCACGCCTGGTGGGGTCCCGCCGAGGTGATGAAGATGGCGCGCCCGGCGTACAAGATCGACAGCAGCTGTGGCGGCACGGATCTGGCGGCGGAGACGGCGGCCGCGATGGCGGCGAGCTCGATGGTCTTCCGGCCCACGGACAGCGCGTACGCCGACAAGCTGCTGACCCACGCGACGCAGCTGTACACCTTCGCGGACACGGTGCGGAAGAAGTACCACGAGTGCATCACCGACGCCCAGGGCTACTACCAGTCCTGGAGCGGCTACAACGACGAGCTGGTCTGGGGTGCGATCTGGCTCTACCGCGCCACCGGCACCGCATCCTACTTGGACAAAGCGAAGACGTACTACGCGAACCTCGGCACCGAGCCGCAGTCGACGACCCACTCCTACAAGTGGACCCAGGACTGGGACGACAAGTCCTACGGCTCGTACGTGCTGATGGCCAAGCTGACCGGTGAGCAGCAGTACATCGACGACGCGAACCGGTGGCTGGACTACTGGACGGTCGGGGTCAATGGCGCGAAGATCACGTACTCCCCCGGCGGCCAGGCCTGGCTGCAACAGTGGGGTTCGCTGCGGTACTCGGCGAACACCGCATGGGTGGCGCTCGTCTACTCGGACTACCTGAGCGACGCGACCCGGAAGGCGCGCTACCACGACTTCGGCGTGTCCCAGATCAACTACATCCTGGGCAGCAACCCCAACAACCGCAGCTACATGATCGGGTTCGGCGCCAACTCGCCGATCAATCCGCACCACCGCACCGCGCACGGTTCATGGACCGACAGCCTCACCAGCCCGACGAACAACCGGCATGTGCTCTATGGCGCGCTGGTCGGCGGGCCCGGCTCGGCGAACGACGCGTACACCGATGATCGCAGCAACTACCAGATGAACGAGGTCGCCGACGACTACAACGCCGGGTTCACCTCGGCGCTGGTCCGGATGTACTCGGAGTACGGCGGCACCCCGCTGGCGAGCTTCCCGCCGACGGAGACGCCGGACGACAACGAGATGTACATCGAGGCGGGCGTCAACGCGTCCGGCACGACCTTCACCGAGATGAAGGCGACCGTCTACAACAAGTCCGCGTGGCCGGCCCGAGCGCTGACCAACGGCTCGTTCCGCTACTACTTCACCCTCGACGGCAGCACCACGCCGGCGCAGATCTCCCTGACGTCGGCGTACAACCAGTGCACCGCGCCGACCGGGCCGACCCAGTTCAGCGGCAACGTCTACTACGTGACCGTCTCGTGCGCCGGGCAGAGCATCGCGCCCGCGGGCCAGTCCGACTGGCGGCGCGAGGTCCAGTTCCGGATCACCAGCGCCGGCACCTGGGACCCCACCAACGACTGGTCCTACCAGTCGGCCATCGCGCGCGACGCGCACATGACGCTCTACGACGGCGCGACCCTCGTCTGGGGTTCCGCGCCGAGCGGCGGCTCCACCGACACGACTCCGCCATCAGCACCTGGTACGCCCACCGCGTCGGCGATCACCTCCACCTCGGCGACGCTGACGTGGACGGCGGCGACCGACACCGGCGGCAGCGGCCTGGCCGGCTACGACGTCTACCGCGAAGCAGGCACCACCGACGTCCTCGCCGGAACCACCACCTCCCTGTCCCTGGCTCTGACCGGCCTCACGGCGACCACTTCGTACACCTACTACGTCGTGGCCCGGGACGGAGCCGGAAACTCCACGGCGTCGTCGCCGGTGACGTTCGCCACGAGCGCGCCGCCGAACGACACCACTCCCCCGTCCGCCCCCGGTACGCCGGTCGCCTCGGCGATCACGTCCAGCGGCGCGACGCTGACCTGGACGACGGCGACCGACACCGGTGGCAGCGGCCTGGCCGGCTACGACGTCTACCGCGAAGCAGGCACCACCGACGTCCTCGCCGGAACCACGACCTCGTTGTCCCTGGCGTTGACCGGGCTCTCCGCGTCCACTTCGTACACCTACTACGTCGTGGCCCGGGACGGGTCCGGCAACAAGACCGCCTCCTCGCCGGTGACGTTCAGCACGACGGCCGCGGCCGCGCTGAGCTGTGACGTGGCGTTCGTGTTCACCAGCCAGTGGCCGGGCGGCTTCACCGCGGCGATCACGGTCAAGAACACCGGCACGACGACGATCGGGCCGAACTGGACACTGGTGTTCAGCTGGCCTGCCAGCGGCCAGGCGGTGACCCAGGGCTGGTCGGCGACGTTCACCCAGTCCGGGCAGATCGTCACGGCCAAGAGCCTCGACTACAACGGCTCCATCGCCCCCGGGGCCAGCGTGTCGCTCGGCTTCAACGGCTCCTGGACCGGCTCGAACCCGGAGCCGACCGCCTTCACCCTCAACGGCACCCCCTGCACCGTCTCCTGATCCCGCAACCCCACTCACGGGACCCCTGCGGGTGGTCCCGCACTGGATCAGGGTTCCGAGTCGGATCTTGCACCATGATTCGGCCCGGAACCCTGATCCAGCCCCGAAATCGGCCGCCGAAGCGAGCGCTCCGAGCGCGGGGGCGGGACAATGGAGGCAGCCGACGAGGGAGGCGACATGGCCAACGAATGGAACGAGCTGGGCGAGAAGCTGGAAGGTCTCGGCCTGAAGCTGAAGTTGCACCTGCAGCAGAGCGACACCGGTGACGTGCCCGACGCGCTGAACAAGATCGGGCACGCCGTGCAAGAGGTCTTCTCGGCCGCGGGCAACGCCGTCAAGGACGACGCGGTCCGCGCCGACGTCAAGGAGGCCGGGCAGATGCTCGGCGACGCGCTCGCGAACACGTTCAACCGGGCGAGCAACGACATCCGCGACCGGTTCGGCAAGAAGCCCGGCGAGGCGGGTTCGGAGACGACCTCGGAGAAGACCTCCGAGACGACCTCCGAGACCCCGCAGACTCCAGAGTCCAAGCCCGCCGACGGCGCAGCCGCGGAATAACCAAGCCCCGGAGTAACCAAGCCCCGGAGTAAGCAAGCCCCGGAGTAAGCAAGCGCTGGACGGGTTCAGTCCAGGAAGGACAGGATGCGCCGCCAGGCGTCGGCGGAGGCCTGGCGGTGCTCCTGGTGGTGGAGGTCGAAGAAGCTGTGCGGGGCGTCCGGGTAGACGACCAGGTCGTGGGGCGTACCGGCGTCGGTGAGCGCCTGGCCGAAGCGGTCCACCGCCGCGACGGGGATGCCCGGGTCGGCCCCGCCGAACAAGCCCAGGATCGGCGTACGCAGGGACGCGGCGACCTGGTTCGGTCCCGGTGACCCGTTGATCTCGTCCAGCGCTCCGTAGAGCCCGATGACCCGGGACAGCCCGTAGGACGGCTCGGCGGTCAGGAAGGCGAGCCGGCCGCCGAAGCAGAAGCCGAGCGCGGCGACCTCCGGATGCTCCGCATTCCCGAGCGTTCGCAGGGCGGCGATCCCGGCCGCGATGTCGCCGTACAGGCCGGGCCGGGTGAGCGCCATCAGGTGCGGCATGACCGTGGTGAGGTCGTCGAACCCGCCACGGGCCCGGTGATCCAGTCCCGCCGTACGCCCGAAGTAGTCGATGGCGAGCGCGGGGTGGCCCTGCTCGGCGAGGCGGATCGCCAGGCTCTCGTAGAAGCCGGAGAGTCCCCGGTTGTCGGGGAGGATGAGGACCGCCCGTCCGGTGACGTCGGCGGGGGTCGCCCGGTACGCGGCGAACGAAGCGCCGTCCACGCCGGTCAGAACGAGGTCTGCGGACTCGGCGGAGGTGACGGGATCGGAGTAGATCGGCGGCTGCGCGTCGAGGTCGTGGCACATGCGGCCGATGCTAATTCTGCGATTGCCCCATAATACCACAAACACGATCTTGAATCCAGTACGCAGTGGACAGAAAACCGTCCACCGAAAGCCGTAGGGTGGCGCCATGAAGGTCATCGTCTTCGGCGCCACCGGCATGGTCGGCCAGGGCGTGCTGCGGGAGTGCCTGCTGGCCCCCGACGTCGACCGGGTTCTCACGGTCGGGCGGCGGGCCACCGCGCGCGGCCACACGAAGTTGCGCCAGGTCGAGGTGCCCGACCTGACCGACCTGTCGGCGATCGCGGACGAGCTGGGGACCTACGACGCCTGCTTCTTCTGCCTCGGCGTGTCCTCGGCCGGGATGAAGGAGGCCGACTATCGCCGGGTGACCTACGACTTGACGATGGCCGCCGCCCGCCCGATGGCCGAGGGCAATCCCGACGCGACCTTCATCTACGTCTCCGGCGCCGGCACCGACAGCACCGAGCAGGGGCGCACGATGTGGGCGCGCGTGAAGGGCAAGACCGAGAACGACCTGTTCGCCCTGCCGTTCCACGCGTACGCCCTGCGGCCGGGGTTCATCCGGCCGATGCACGGCGAGACCTCCCGGACCCGGCTCTACCGTGTCATGTACGCCATCGGCCGGCCGATCTTCGCGCTGGTGCCGCGGATCGCCCCGAACTCGGTCACCACGACCGAGAACATGGGCCGGGCGATGCTGACGCTGGCCCGGCACGGCTGGCCGGAGCAGATCCTCGACCCGCAGCAGATCAACGCGGCCGCCGGCCGACGCTGACCAAACCGGGGCGCACAGCGCGACGCGACCACGAGAAGGCTCCCGTGGCCGCGCCGCCGAATCACCTAGGCAAAAGGGCTACGCCCGGTGCAACTCCCACTTCACGTAGCCGCTGTCGAGGGTCGCGGTGTCGCCGGAGCACGTGTAGGCGAGGCTGTTCTTCGACAGGTCGAGGTTGCCGTCGAAGGCCTTCGTCGTCAGCGGCGTCTCGGCGCCGTTCATCACCATGACCGACTTCGTGGTCACCGTTCCGCCCGGCGTCGTGCCGGACAGCTTGCCGTTCTCGCCCGACCAGGTGGTGCTGGTCGAGCTGCCGTCGAAGGTCTGCTTCATGGTGACGTCCTGACCCAGCTGGGTCGTCTTGATGTCGATCTCGGCCTGGGTGAACTTGATCGTCATCTGGTCGGCGAAGGTCAGCGTGATCGTGCCCTTGCCGCTGCCGGTCGAGCCGTTGCCGATGAGCGCGGCGGCGGCCTGGGCGAGCTTGGTGACGTCCACGTTCCAGGTGCCCTTGAGACAGTCGGCGCCGGTCGCGCCGCCACCGCCGGTGGTCGGGCTCGCGGCCACGCTGGTCGCGGCGGATGCGCTGGGCGTACCGCTCGCGCTGGGTGTGTCGGAGCCGCAGCCGGCGAGAGCGAACAGGGATGCGGCCAGCAGGCCGAGCAATGGCGCCTTGGGGGTCATGGCGACATGGTGGTCAAGGCCCGCGCCCGGATCAACGCCGCGTCGGCTTTCAGACATCCAGCACGGCGTCGGCCACCGCGGCCATGTGCCGGGCGCCGTCGTGGCCCGGCACCAGCAGATCCGACGTGTACGCGAAGACGACCGAACGGTCCGGGTCGGCCCACCCGATGCAGCAGTTGCTGCCGTTGTGACCGAAGGCGGCGGGACTGAGCCGGCCCATCGGCCGGGCCAGGCCGTCGGCTCGGCCGGCCTCGGTCCCGCCGAGCTGGAATCCGTTGGCCCAGCGCATGGGGAGCTTCACGACGCGGTCGACCTCCCCGTCGGACGACGGCGTCACGGCGGCCGCGATCGTCGCCGGGCGGACGACGCGTACGCCGTCGAGTTCGCCGTCGTTCAGCATCATCCGGTAGAACCGGGCCAGATCCCGGGCGGTCGTGGAGACGCCGGCGGCGGGGACGACGGCTTGGCGTACCGTTCGGCGGTTGAAGAAGGCGGCGCTCGCCCGGCCCAGCGCGCCCCGGCTGCGGATCGGCACGCGTCGAGGCCAGGCCTCGTCCGGCAGCCCGAGGTAGGTGTCGCGCATCCCGAGCGGCTGGAACAGCCATCGGTCCAGGTAGTCCCCGACAGGTTCGCCGGTGACCCGGCGGATCAGCTCGCCGAGGATGAACCCGTAGCTGACCACCTGGTACGCCGGCCCGTCGCCGGCCGGCCACTTCGGACGGGCTCGCTCGATCGCGCGGACCGACCGGTCCCAGTCCGCCATGCCGAGCCCGTCGAGCAGTACGCCCCGGGCGGCGTACAGGCCCGAGCGGTGTTGCAGGACGTGCTGGATCGTGATGCCGTCCTTGCCGTTCGCCGCGAACTCGGGCCAGTAGCGGGCCACGGGCTCGGTCAGGACGAGGTCGCCGCGCTCGGCCAGGCCGTGCACGGCCAGCGCCGTGAACGGCTTGCCCGCCGAGAACGTCCAGAAGAGGTCGTCCGGCGTACCGCCTACCGCCTCGTCGAGCAGGAGCCGGTCGCCAAGCCAGACCACCAGCTGGGCGGCTCCGCCCCGGGCTCGCATCAGATCGACGGCGTGCACGGCGTGACTCTAGCTCGCGGGGGTCGCCGACTGGGTGCGCCGCCACCAGAAGAACGCCGCCATGCCGAGCGGGATGGGCAGCAGCCAGACGAAGATGCGGAAGATCAGGCTGGCCGCCACCAGCTGAGCGTTCAGCTCGTCCGACTGCAGGCCCAGCACTCCGATCAGGATCAGCTCGGTCACGCCCAGGTTCCCAGGCGTCAGCGGGACGAGCGACGCGATCGTGCCCAGGGCGTACGCGTAGAGCACCACCGACGGCGTGAGCACGTCCCGGCCCAGCCCGACCGCTCGCAACGAGGCGAGCAGTACGCCGTAACTGGCGCCGGTCGCGGCGATCTGCGTCGCGACCACGAGCGGCGCGTTCTGGCGTACGCCGATCATGAGGTGCTCCCGCGTACGCAGGATGCGTACCGCGACACCTCGGGGCGCCGGCCGCCGCAGCCTGTGGGCGAGCGCGGCAGCCACCGATTGGAGCCGGTACGCGAACCGGTGCGCGTAGTCCTCCCGCCGCAGCAACAGCCACGGTACGCCCACCAACAGCACCAACGCGGTGACGCCGAGCGCGAAGAACAGCGGCGTGTGCTCGTCGCCCCGGCCGGTGATCAGCACGGCCGAGGTGCCCACCACGGGCAGCAGCAGCATCGTCAGGTAGCGGCCGATGCCGGACAGTGCGACGGCGGTCGTGGTGCGGTCGGTGGAGAAGCCCCACGAGCGGCACATGGCGTACCGGGCGGCCAGGTCGGCCCCGGTCGGGAACAGGGCGGTGAGGAAGTTGCCGACGAGCCCGGTCTGCGTACCGCGCCACCAGCTGAGGCCCGGCAGCGCGGCGACCGCGGACCAGCCGTTCAGCGCGAGCACGACCAGGCCCAGCCCGAGCAGGAGGACGACCTCGCCGGCCGACAGGCTGCGCAGCGTCTGCCAGATCTCGGCGTAGTCGGCGACCCGGGGCACCACCCAGACGAAGACGATCACCATCGCCACGACACCGATCAGCCAGACGATTCGCTCTCTCCGGCGGGATCGGCTCACAACGATCATGCTAGGCCGGTCGCCCGACTCCCCGCGGCTTATCGGACTCCCGCGGCTTATCGGACGCCGCGCGGGCGGAACTGGATGCTGATCCGCGGCCCGGCCGGCTTGGCCGTCTTCAGGATCGCGTGCTCCCAGGTCCGCTGGCAGCTGCCGCCCATCACGATCAGGTCGCCGTGCCCCTGCTCGAAGCGCTGGACGTCGCCGCCGCCGGTCGGGCGCAAGGCGAGCGCCCGGGGATCGCCGACCGACACGATCGCGACCATCGTGTCGTGGGTCGCCCCGCGTCCGATGCGGTCGCCGTGCCAGGCCACGCTGTCCTGGCCGTCCCGGTAGTAGCAGAGCCCGGCCGTGCGGAACGGTTCGCCCAGTTCCTCGGCGTAGTACGCGTTCAGCGCCGCCTTCACGGCGTCCAGCGACGGATCGGGCAGTTCCTCGTCCTCGTCGTAGAAGCAGAGCAGGCGGGGGACGTCGACGACGCGCTCGTACATCTGGCGGCGTTCGGCCTTCCACGGCACCTGGTCGCGCAGACGCAGGAACAGTTCGTCCGCACCGGTCAGCCAGCCCGGCCGCAGGTCGATCCAGGCGCCCCGGCTCAGCTCGACGCGCTGCACCGTCCCGGCCAGCGGGCCGGGCGTGATCTCGTCGCCGAGATCGAACAGCGAGCCCTGAAACGCACCGGTCATCCTCGCAGCATACGCCGCTGTTCGCACAGGTGTACCAGCACCGTCGGCGAACCGGGCGACCGGATCACACCTCGCGGCCGTGCCGGGCCAGCCAGCGCAGATACTCGGGCCGCCGCGCCGCATACGCCCGGTACGCCTCCCGCGCGAGCTGCACGAGGTCGTCGAACCGCTCGGCCAGCGGCCCGTCCCGGCGGCAGATCACCAGGTGACGCAGCGTGATCGGACTCCCGGCCAGCGCGCGTACGACGACGCCGTCTCCGGCCGGGAAGACCGCCTGGCAGGGGCTGACCGCCCGGCGGGTCGCCACCATCTCCCGGATCGGCACCGCGTCGGAGATCGTGTAGAGCACCCGGGGCGTGAACCCGGCCTGTTCGCAGGCCAGATGCCAGCAGTCCGGCCAGCCCGCTCCGTCGGCCGGCGTCATCGCCATCGGCTCGGCGGCGAGGTCGGCCAGCTCCACCTCGTCGCGGTCGGCGTACGGGTGGCCTTCCCAGAGCGCCACGAACACGGGCTCCCGGACGATCACGTCCCAGAGGAGATTCGGGGGCGGGCGCAGCTCGAACCCCGGATAGTCCACCGTGGCTGCGGCGTCGAGGCGGTCGGCCAGCAGCAGCTCCCAGAGCAGTCGCGGGGAGTACTCGGCGTGGAGGCGTACCTCGGCGGCGGGCAGCCGCGCGCCGAGCCGGTCCGCCAGCCCGACCGACACCGGACCGGCGAGCCCACCGAGCCGGATCGGCTCCGACTCCCCCCGCGTCTGGTACGCCGCCCCCCGCCGCAGGTCGTCCATCGCCATCAGCATCGACCTCGCCCGGACCAGCACGTATTGGCCGAGCGGCGTCGGCCGCGCGCCCTGACGGCCCCGGGCGAACACCTGCCCGCCGAGTTCGCGTTCCACCCGCTGGAGCAGTGCCGTCAACGCGGGCTGCGACACCCCGAGCGCGGCCGCGGCTTTCGTGATGCTGCCGGTGTCCGCGATCACGCAGACGGCGCGGAGATGGCGCAGCTCCAGTTCCATAACGCCGATGCTATGGCCACTCGCGATTGCCGCAATGCCTCCATCAATGCCGATATTTGGATGACTCACATTCGCCGTCGCTCCTCGGGCCGCACCCCCGCCCGAGGCGCGGCGCACCCTCGCGAAGGAGGCATCCGTTGCGTCCATCCATCCGGCTGGCCGCCCTGGCGGCGCTCGTCGTGGCCGCCGCGTTCGCCGGGCCGGTCCCGGCGCCGGCCGCTCCCACCGGAACCCAGTGGCTGGAGGCGTTCGCCGAGGACGGCGGCATCACCCAGGTCGCCGTCCCGTCCGCGAAGTCGACCGCGAAGTCCACCGCGAAAACAGCCGCCGAGAGCACCGCGGCGGCGGTCACCGCGACGGTCACTCCGTTGCAGCAGACCGGCAGCACGGGCACCCGGTTCGACCTGGTCTTCGTCGGCGACGGCTACACCGCGTCCGAAATGGCCCTGTATCACCAGCACGTCGCGGAGAAGTGGGCGACCCTCACGACTCTGGCGCCCTACAGCACCTACAAGAACTACTTCAACGTGTGGATGGTCGACGTCGTCTCCGCACAGTCCGGTGTGGACAACGATCCGACCCAGGGCATCAGCAAGAACACCGCGCTGGGCATGTACTTCTGGTGCTCCGGCACCGAACGCCTGCTGTGCCTCGACGAGTCCGCCGCCCGGTCGTACGCCGCCAACGCGCCGGCGGTCGACATGATCGTCGCGGTCGGCAACAGCACGAAGAACGGCGGCGCGGGCTACTCCACGGTGGCCACCGCGTCGGGCGGCAACGCCCAGTCCGGCCTCATCGTCCAGCACGAGCTGGGCCACTCGATCGGCGGCCTCGCCGACGAGTACGACACGCCCTACAACCGCTACTCCGGCGCCGAGCCCACCGAGCCCAACGTCACCAAGTACACCGCGGCTCAGCTCACCTCGGGCCACCGCAAGTGGTACGCACTGCTGGGCCAGGCCACCCCGGACGGCGGCGTGATCGGCGCCTACGAAGGCGCCCGCTACTACAAGTACGGGCTCTACCGGCCGTCGCAGAACTCCGTCATGCGCTCGCTCGGCCAGCAGTTCAACACGATCGGGCTGAACGTGATGACGCAGAAGCTCCTCGCCAAGATCCAGCTGACGACCGTGACGGGCATCGTCCCTGCCGACTGACCCGGCCGACTGACCCGCACGACTGATCCGTACGGCTGACCCGCACTGATCGGCCAGAAAACGCCGGAGCGACAAGATCGTGTCGCTCCGGCGTCATCGGGTTACTTATGGTTATTGTGCGGTGATGACCGGTTCCGCCCTTCTCCGGCCGCTTCTGTTCGTCGCCGTCGTCCTGATGGGCGTCCTGCTGCATCCCGCCGGGGCGCACGCCGACGACCGAGTGAAGCTGACCGACGCCGAAGCCCGAGCCCGTTTGAAGGCCGCCGGAATCACCTGGTGGTCCAGCAGCGACTGCACCAATCGGCTGCGCGCCGACTGCACCTCGTTCGACCAGATCCGGCGTACGACGATCGCGGGGGTGGTGACCCTCCGCAGGTCGAGCACCTGCCCGATCATGGTGACCGGCGGGACCGAGACGGGCCATGGCGCCGGCACCTACACGCACTGGAACGGCTGGAAGGTCGACATCGCGCTCAACGACTGCGTCAACAAGTATGTGCGCAGCTGGTTCCACGACGTCGGCACGATCAGCGGCTGGGGTCATCAGTATCGGGCGCCCTCCGGCAACCTCTACACCAACGAGGGCAACCACTGGGACATCCTGTACTACACCTGCGGCGGCTGCGATCCCGAGCCGCCCAGACCCGCCGTCACACCGGACCGGGCGGCCGTGGGCTGATTCGCGTCCCGACCCCGGCCGCCGACTGCGCGGCACGCGGAGAACTCCGCGACACGCCGAAGCTGGAGGCGCGGCCCGGGCGGCACGGACCTGACGGTTATTCCTCACCGTGGGATCGGTCTCCATCCCGCATCCCGCGCTGATCTTTGTGCCTACGATCAGCGCGGGAGGCTCGCGAAGGAGAACCGATGGTCAACGGAACAACGCTGCGGACGGCGTGGACGCGGAACATGGACACGCCGCTACGGCGGTTCCTGCGCACGGCGACGGGCGGGGCGGCCATCCTCCTCGGCGCGACCGTGGTGGCCCTCCTCTGGGCGAACATCAGCCTGTCCTCGTACGAACAGGTGTGGGAGACCGAGTTCTCGCTCCACCTAGGACGGTGGGGCATCGAGCTGACCCTGCGCGAGTGGATCAACTCCGGCCTGATGACGTTCTTCTTCTTCGTCGTCGGCCTGGAGGCGCGGCGCGAGTTCGACCTCGGCGAGCTGCGCGAAAGACGCCGATTCGCGCTCCCCTTGGCGGCCGGCACGGCCGGCATCCTCGTGCCGATCGGGATCTACCTGCTGATCAACGCGGGCTCGGACTCCGCGCACGGCTGGGGCGCGGCGATGTCGACCGACACCGCGCTGGCCCTCGGGATGCTGGCGCTGGTCGGCCCCCGGTTCCCGGACCGCCTACGAGCCTTCCTGCTCACCGTGACCGTCGTCGACGACCTGCTCGCCCTGGTGGTCATCGCGCTGTTCTACACCGGCGGCGTCTCGCTGGGGCCGCTGCTGCTCGGCGTGCTGTTCCTGCTGCTCGTCCTGGCCGCCCGGATCGCCCGCATCCGGATCGGCGTCGTGTACGTCGTGCTCAGCGTGGCCGCCTGGCTGGCCGTGTTCGGCTCCGGCGTCGACCCGATCGTGGTCGGCCTCGTCGCCGGTCTGGTCACGTACGCGTACCCGGCGCCGCGCAGCGAGCTGGAGAAGGCCACCGACCTGTTCCGCACCTTCCGCGAGGAGCCGACCGCCGAACTGGAACGGGAGGCCCGCGCGGGCCTGCGGCTGGCGGTCTCCCCCAACGAACGCCTCCAGGCGCTCTACCTGCCCTGGACCAGCTACCTGATCGTGCCGTTGTTCGCGTTGGCCAACGCCGGGATCAAGATCGACGGCGAGTTCCTCGGCCGGGCCGTCACCTCGCCGATCACGCTGGGCATCGCGGCCGGATTCGTGATCGGCAAGCCGATCGGCATCATCGGCGGCTCCTGGCTGGTGACCCGGCTGTCCCGGGGACGGCTGCGGCCGCCGGTCGGCTGGGCCGCCGTCGGCGGAGCCGGGACGATCGCCGGCATCGGCTTCACCGTCTCCCTGCTGGTCGCCACCCTGGCGTTCACCGGCGACCAGCTGGAGGAGGCGAAGCTCGGCGTACTGGTCGCGGGGTTGCTGGCCTCGGCGATCACCTGGATCGTCTTCCGCGTCGTGACGATGCTGTCGCCGCTGCGCCGCGCACGGGCGCTGGCCGACGGCGCGGAGTCCATCGTGGACCTCGCGGTCGAGGTGGACCACGACCGAGACCACATCCGCGGGCCGGCCGACGCCCGGATCACCATCGTGGAGTACGGCGACTTCGAGTGCCCCCACTGCGGGCGGGCCGAACAGATCATGCGCGAACTGTTGTCCGGCCGGACCGAGATCGCGTACGTGTGGCGGCACCTGCCGCTGACGGATGTGCACCCGCACGCGCAGCTCGCCGCGGAGGCTGCCGAGGCAGCCGCCGAGCAGGGCGCGTTCTGGGAGATGCATGACGTGCTGCTCGATCACCAGGGCGATCTCGACTTGACCGACCTCGTCCGCTACGCCGACCAGCTGAACCTGGACACGGATCGGTTCGAGGAGGATCTGCGTACGCGGGAAGGAGCCGCCCGGATCGCCGAGGACGTCGACTCGGCAGACCTCAGCGGGGTCGCCGGGACGCCGACGTTCTTCGTGAACGGGCGCCGGCACCACGGCGCGTACGACATCGACTCGTTGAAGGCGGCCGTGCACGCAGCGAAGACACGGGCCGTCATTCTCAACGTTTAGGAGATGTGCTCGCGGGGGTAGTTCCCGCGCCGTGCCTAACGCCGCTGTCCAGATGATGGTTGTTACGACCCGCTATACCCGTTATCTCATTTCCGGGTCGGTTCGGCCGGTATCCTCCAGCGCCAGTTCGCCTCGACGGCCGTCGGGGGCGGGCCGGGCAGCTCGGAAATCGCCTCCTTCGACGCGTCCGACCCCTCCGCACGCCGGAGACCGGCGAGAATGACGGCGAGATAGCGGCGGCGCAGTTCCTTGGTGCGCCCCACGTCCGGTACGCGGACCGCCGCGCACGCCTCCAGCACGAACCCCAGGTCGGTGACGCCGACGCCCGGCCGCAACGCCGCCTGGGCGTTCTTCACCAAGCGGGCCGCCAGTTCACCCGACCGGCGGGCGGCCTGCGTCATCTCCTCCGTGGGCGTGAACGTGCCCGCGAGATGCACGGTGAGCGAGTGGACGTCCGCGTCGACCACGTTTCCCAGGAACGCTTCCAGCGCTTGCCAACCCGCTTCCGACCGCGCTGCCGGCTGTGCTTCCGACTGCGCTCCCGACTGTGCTTTCGACTGCGCGAGCGCACGCTCGGCTTCGGCGTTGTAACGCAGCAATCCGTCGTGGCACAACCGGCGCAGCATGTCCTCTTTGCCGGGGAATCGGCGGTACAGCGCGCTCATGCCGACGCCGGCACGTTCCGCGACCGCTGCCACCGGCGCCTTCGGATCGGCCAGGAACACCTCGCGGGCGGCTTCCAGGATGGCCTCGTCGTTGCGGGCGGCTTGGGCTCGGCGGCCGGAAAGTCCTTGTGTCACACCGGGCATCCTACCGGAACGGACCATTCCGGTCTACTGTGGCCCGTCCGATCTTCACCGCCTCGCGGGGAACGTCGGAGCGCCAAGAGCGTATGGAGAACCGCGTGAGATTCACCTCACAAGGCGTCATTCAACCGTTCGGCGGAGCGCGTCTGGGTTGCGAAGACCCACAACGGATGGGCAGACTGTCTGCCTGCCCGGCGTACGACTCAGGCGGTTTCGATTGGCGGATTGGACCCGTAACCTCAGTCGGCCCACAGTCGGTT
The DNA here is from genome assembly GCF_040682475.1 of Hamadaea sp. NPDC051192. Lineage (NCBI taxonomy): Bacteria > Bacillati > Actinomycetota > Actinomycetes > Micromonosporales > Micromonosporaceae > Hamadaea > Hamadaea sp. NPDC051192. Next base: position 2,499 of record NZ_JBFBAZ010000123.1, on the reverse strand, counting down.
AAGCCGTGGCAGGCCGGGAGACCGGCACGGCGCGCGGGATGCGGGCGGGAGACCAGCCGCCGCGGCCAGGGGCACCGTCCGCACCCCCGCGTCGTGCACAGACGGGACGCGCAGACGGACTGCCCCAGACTCAGCGGCCAGACAGAGACCCGGCAGCCAGACAGACCGGGCAGCCGGACGAAACGGGTCAAGCCACCAGACGTAACGGGTCAGCGGTCGTGCTTATGGACCACGCCGATCGCGCCGGAACCGTGCTGCGTCAACGCCCGGCTCACCGAGCCGAGCAACGCGCCGGTGAATCCGCCCCTGCCACGACAGCCCACGACGGTCAGCCCCGCTTCCCGCGACGCCTCGATCATCGTGTCCTCGACGCTCTTACTGGTGACGATGCGCTTGTCCACGGGGATTCCGGCGACCTCGGCCGCCGCGCTGTCCAGCGCCTCGTCGAGGGCGGCGTCCTCGTCGCCTTCGGCCCGCGCCTGCACCAGCACGAGCGAGGTCCGGCGCAGCTGGGCCTCTTCGGCCGCGAACCGCAGCGCCGCTTGGGATTCGGCCGATCCGTCGATGCCGACGAGCACCGGTCCGGCGTCGGGATCGGGGTCGAATCCCTCCCCGTCCCCAGTGCCGCCCCCGGTGCTGACCGGGCGTACGACGACGACCGGGCCCTGTGCGTGCGCGGCGACCTGGCTGGAGACCGAACCGAGCAGCAGTTGCTCGAAGCCGCCGACGCCCCGGCTGCCGACGACGGTCACCGCCGCCGTGCGGGACAGCTCGATCAGCGCCGCGGCCGGTCCGCCCGGCACCTGACGCGCGGTGACGTCGGTCAACTCCGGGTGCGCGTCCCGCAGCCCGTCACCGATATGGGCGATCATCCGGTCGAGGTCTTCGCGTACCTGATCGTCGGCCAGCAGCCCGGGATCCATCCCGCCCATCGGGGGGTACGCGTACACGGCCGGCTGGTACGCCAGCACGCAGTCGAGGGTGGTCTGGCGACGTACGGCGAGACGGGCGGCGTAGCGGGCGGCGGCGAGGCTGGAGGGTGAGCCGTCGACTCCGACGACAACTGGAGCGATCATGTGCCACGTTTCCCCCGTACGCCCGGCGACGAAACAGCGGCCGGACTTATGGTGAGGGTATGAAGGCGAAGGTCGGCGATCGCTTGATCATGGAAGGCGCCCACGTCGGCGAGGCCCGGCGGGTCGGCGTCGTCATGGAGGTTCGCCACGAAGACGGTACGCCGCCGTACCTCGTGCGGTGGGAGGACGACCACGAGGGGCTGGTGTTCCCGGGCCCCGACTCACACATCGAGGAACCCGGGAACAATAGACAGCGCTAATCCCGGCGCAGGGCGGCGGCGAGCTGCCCCAATCCGAGCGAGCCGAGATCGAGCGCTCGCCGGTGGAACTCACGCAACGGCAGACCTGAGGCGGCGCGCGCGTCCAGCCAGACGCGCTCGCCCGCCTTGTAGGCCAACGCCTGCGCCGGTCGGCCGAGGTAGCGCGCGAGTTCCGCGGACGCGTACCCGCCTTGCTGGCAACGGTTCGCCAGCATGTCGTAGGCGGCGTCGGCGGTCCACCGGCGGCCCTCGCGATCCGGCAGCTCCAGGTGCAGCCCGATGTCGATCACCACGCGGGCGGCCCGGAGCAGCTGCGCGAACAGGTAACCCAGCCGCGCGCCGGGCTGTGTGTAGAAGCCCAGCTCGTCCATGAGGCGCTCGGCGTACAGCGCCCAGCCCTCCTGCCCGGCCGACAGCCCGCCGAGCAGGTTCAGCCGCTGCCCCAACGGGTTGCGCCAGGACTCGTACCCGATCTGCAGATGATGCCCGGGCACGCCCTCGTGGTAGACGGTCGTGTAGGCGTACCAGGTCGCGAACTCGGTGTCGCCCTCCGGCAGCTGCCACCACACGCGGCCCGGCCGGGTCAGGTCCGCGGACGGCCCGATGTACATCGTCCCGGCCGACGTCGTGACCCTGGACTCGATGCGCCGCAACGGCTCGGGGATGTCGAAGTGCGTACCGTCCAACTCGGACACTGTGCGTTCGAGCACGCCCTGCAGCCAGTCCGCGAACTCGGCGGGACTGCCGGCCATGCCCGGGGACCCCGGCGCGTCGAGGTGGTCGAGCACCTCGCCCAGCTCGGCCCCCGGCAGGATCACGGCGGCCTCCGCGCGCAGCTGCGCCTCGATCGCCTCCACCTCGTCCCAGCCCCACGCGTACAGCTCGGCCAGGTCGGGCCGCACGCCCAGGAACTTGCGCAGCCAGACCGCGTACCGGTCCGGGCCGAAGGCCTCGCTCGGGTTCGCCTTCGGCCTCAGGTCCGTGCTCAGCCAGCTCGCCAGCCGCTGGTACGCCGTCACCGCGTCCGTCGCCGCCACGCTGAGCGCGGCCTGCTGCGGTCCTCCGGCGTACGCCGCGGCGAGCTGCTCGGTGTCGGCGATCCAGCCGTCGCAGCGCGCCACGACGAGGTCGATCTGCCGGGCGGCGGCGACCTGGCCCCGGTC
>NZ_JBFBAZ010000122.1:0-23975 GCF_040682475.1 Hamadaea sp. NPDC051192 | reverse complement strand
GCGAGTTCCGCGCCGAGCTGTGCGACCTCGGTGAACACGCGGGTGTCGGAGCGACCGGCGTGCCCGATGACCGCGCCGTGGTACTTCTCGCACGCGCCCCGGTTGGCCCGCATCTGGAAGAACAGCACGGCGTCGGCCCCGTGCGCGACCGCCTGCCAGCTCCAGAGCCGCAGGACGCCCGGCCGCTTGAGCGGGTTGACGTCCCGGCTCGCGGTGAAGCTCGGGGTCTGCTCCATCAGCCAGAACGGCTGACCGTCCTTCAGCCCGCGCATCAGGTCGTGGGTCAGCGCCATCCGGGCGGCCGACTTGTCGTCCGGCGGGTAGTTGTCCCACGACACGAAGTCCAGGTGCGCGGCCCAGCGGTGGTAGTCGATCGGCCGGTACATGCCCATGAAGTTCGTCGTCACCGGAGTGTCCGGATCGGACTCCCGGATCGCGGCCTTCTCATCCACGAAGTTCGCGAGCATCGCGTCCGACATGAACCGCAGATAGTCCAGGGTGATCCCCTGGAACGCGGTGTGGTCCGGGCCGCGCCAGTGCTCGGTCAGCGCCGACGGCGGTTCGATCTCGTCCCAGTCGGTGAAGGTGTGCGCCCAGAACGTCGTGCACCAGGCGTCGTTGAGCCGGTCCAGATCGCCGTAGCGGGTCCGCAGCCAGGCACGGAAACCGGCGGCGCACAGGTCGCAGTAGCACGCGCCGCCGTACTCGTTGCCGACGTGCCAGGCGACGATCGCCTCGGTGATCGCCTCGGTCCCGGCGTACCGGTGGGCGATCCGGCGGGCCAGTTCGGCCGACAGCCGCCGGAAGACCGGCGAACTCGGGCACGAGTTGTGCCGCTGCCCGAACCGGTGCCGGCGCCCCTCGAAATCGACCCGGGTCACCTCGGGATGAGCTTTGGCCAGCCAGGCCGGGTGCGCGCCGGTGCCGGTCGCGAGGCAGATCTGACGGCCTTCGGCGACAGCCTTGCCGACCACGGCGTCCAGTGTGGAGAAGTCGTAGACGTCCGCGGCGGGCTGTGTGAGCGCCCAGTCGAACACGCCCAGCGTCACCGTGTCGACGCCGGCCAGGTCGAACAGCCGGTAGTCCTGCTCCCACACCTGTTTCGGCCACTGCTCCGGGTTGTAGTCGCCGCCGTACCGGATCTTCACTCGGTGAACTCCTCGCGGATCTCGTCGGTCATCGCGCGGCTGGCGCGCAACAGGCCCAGCACGAACAGGCTCGCGGTCAGCGCCAGCGCCGCCTCGGAGAAGAAGATCGTGACACCGAGGGCCAAGACCAGCAGGCTCAGCTGCGACAGCGTGCCCCGCCAGCTCTTGATCAAGTGGTACGCCGAGAGCCGGGCGACGTCGCGTACCCGGAAGGCGAACAGCGACGTGATCACCAGGGCGTTGACACTCCACGCGACGGCGATCGCCGCCAGGGCCAGCAGCAGTCCCGCCCACCAGATCGGCACCCCGGCCGCCGCCCGGTGCGTGACGATCACCCCGACGACGGTCAGCCAGGCCAGCAGCGGCGTCCACCAGCGCAGCACGCCACCCGCGTTGGCCCGAAACCCCCGCCAGTACGCCGCCGCCGGCCGCAGATCGGTGACGTCGCCGCGCCGGTGATGCAAGGCGTACAGGGCGGCGGCGACGGCCGGCCCGATCGGGAGCGCGCAGAGCGCGGCCAGCGGCAGGTTGCCGGCGTCCCGGTCCAGCAGCATGAGCAGGGCGTACCCGGGAGCGATGCTGACCAGCAGGAGTCCCTCGACGGCCAGCACGGTGTAGACGAACGCGGTGATCCGCGACAGCGGACCCTCGCCGAACTCCCGTCGCGCGCTGACCGTCATGGCGTACCGCCGAGCAAGCGGCTCTCGTCCCACCATTGTGGAGTCTCGTCGGCGACCGGGCTCAGTTCCACGAGGGTGACCTCGTTCGCGTCGAGGACCAGGTCCAGCTCCACCCGCCCGCCGACGACCGGCAGCCGGGCATGGCGGCGTACGGGTTCGGCGGTCTCGCGGAGGATGTCGAGCTGCCGCGGCGTGGGGGAGGCTGGGCGGCCCAGCTCACCCCAGGCCGCCCAGGCGTTGCCCATGGTCTCGCTGACCGACGACCGAAGCAGGAACGCCGCTCCGTCCACCGTCGGGTGCGACATGGGAAGCGAGAGACTGACCCGGTGCCCGGCGACGCCGCCGACCGGGCCGGTGACGTCCACAGGCGCCCAGGCCAGCACCGCGATCCGGCCCGAGTCGTCCCGCGTGACCAGGCAGTCGTCGTCCTGGCGCAGGATCGCGCTGCCGAGCCGCCGCATGAACGCGTACACGTGGAAGGTGGGTTTCTTGATCTGACGGTGCGTGAGCAGCCCGAAACCGCCGTGGAACAGCGCGGCCGGTACCCCCGCCTCCTCGAACATGTCGCTGAACGTCCAGTAGGAGTACGAGTCGGCGTGCTCGCCGCCGCGCGCGATCACCGGGGCGAGGTACGCGGCGTGGAAGGCGGTGTCGTGGATGGGGTTGTCGGGCCGGTAGGACGAGTTGAACTCGGTGATGTGGACCGGCAGGCCGGCGAGTGGCGTGCCGCGCAGCTGCTCGCGGGGCTTGCCGAACTGTTCGAGGAGCGTCGCGGCGGGCGCGAGCGTCTGGTGCACGCCGAACGGGACGTGCTGAGCCGGCCCGGAGCTGTACGCGTGCCGGCTGACGAAGTCGACCGGGACATCTCGGGTGGCGCAGAACTCGGCGAAGCGCACCATCCAGTCGTCCGACCCGGGGGAGATGGCCGGGCCGCCCACCTGCAGCCCGGCGTCGATCTCCTTGATCGTGGTCGCGGTGACCTCGTAGAGGTGGTGATAGGCGGCTTCGTCGGCGTCGAGCCAGAAGTCCTTCAGATTCGGCTCGTTCCACACCTCGATCGGCCAGGTACGCACCTCGTCGAGGCCGTAGCGGTCGACGAGGTGCCGCACGGTGGCCCGGACGAGATCGGCCCACTCGCGGTAGGAGCTGGGCGGCGTCACGTTGCCCTGCCACCAGAACACCGTCTGCGTGCCGGAGGCCAACGTGGACGGCATGAAGCCCAGCTCGACGAAGGGCGCGATGCCCAGCTCCCGGTACGCGTCCACGACCTGATCGATGTAGGTGAACACGTGCCGGACGTCGCGGCGGCCGGCCCACTCGTAGGGCCGGTGCACCCCGACGGCGTCCCCGAGCAGCCCGTGGCCGCGGATGTGCCGGAAGCCGATCTCGCGTTGGATCAGCGCCAGCGAGTCCTGGTAGTCCCGCCGCAGGGCGAGCGGGAACTCCCCGGTGCCGACGCAGTAGCGCCAGGCGTCGCTGAGCGAACCGGTGGGCTGCTCGGGAACGTGGTCGCCCATGATCAGGGGTGCGCCTTCTTGAAGCGGTCGTGCGCCTTGTTCACCAGCTCGACGTACTGGTCGGAGTTCTTGCCCTTCAGCTCGGCCACGTACTTGTCCCAGTCGCCGAGCGGCCGCTGGTTGAGGATGAACTTGAGGGTCTGCTGGTTGACGTAGTCCTTGATCCCCGTCTCCCAGAGGGTGGCCTGCTCCCGCTCGTCGACGCTGAACGGGTGCGGCGGCGGCACCGGCAGGGTGTCGCGGGCGTTCATCTCCTTCTGGAACTCCTTCTCCTCATCGGAGTAGAACGACTCCCGCAGCTCGGTGCTGCCGCCGTACGCGAACACGCCGTTGTAGAAGCCGAAGTCCACCTGCAGGTGCTTGGTGCCCGATGGGTTGAGCCCGACGACGTTGACGTCCGGCGCGAGGGTGCGTTTGCCGGAGGCGTCCTTGGTGAAGGTGGTGCCCTCGACGCCCCACTTGGCGTACTCCTCGCCGGCGTCGGAATACCACAGCCAGTCGATGAACTGCATCATCGCGACGAAGTTCTTGCTCTCCAGCGCCTTCTTGGAGATCATGATGCCGTTCTCCAGGCGGGCGGTGCCAGGCTTGTTGGGGCCGTTCGGGCCGATCGGCCGCGGGATCTTGACCACCGTCGCGCCCGGGATCTTCGCGATGTCCTTGCGAAGCTCGTTGACCAGGGTCTGGGTGTTGCAACTGATCACGAAGGACTTGCCGTTGGCGAACTTCTGCCGGGCCTGGTCGTCCTGCTGGGTGAAGCTCTCCGGGTCGAGCAGCTTCTCCGAGACCAGCGTGTTGAGGAAGGTCAGCATCTGCTTGTACTGATCCATCGCGCCGGTGAGCTGGAACTTGCCGGCGGTCTTGTCCCACCAGGCGTTCTGGTAGTCCCAGCCCGCGCCCGTGCCGAACGCGTTGCTCAGCAGGGCGAGCAGGTTGTTGCCGCCCGGCTGCGGGGGAGTGGACCAGCGGTCGGACATCGGATACTGATCCGGGTACGCCGTCTTCATCGCCTTCAGCACGGCGTGCAGGTCGTCCCAGGTCTTCGGAACCTGAAGGTTCAGCTTCGTGAGGATGTCGGTCCGGATGGCGAGCGAGTAGTCGACGTAGACCGTCTCATGCACACCGGGCAGCAGGTAGAACTTGCCGTCCTCCTGGCGGTAGGTGTCGAGGTCGCTGTCCAGCTTCCACTTGGCGACCTTGTCCTTGAAGTTCGGCATGAGGTCGAGATAGTCGCTGACCGGCAGGATCGCCCCACCGGCGATGAGCGCCTCCTCGTCCGGGTGGTACGTCTTGGGGATGATCATCGGCGCGTCGCCCGCGCTGACCATGACGCTGCGCTTCTGGTTGTAATCGCTGCCGGGGATGACCGTCGGCTCCAGGGTGACGTTGGTCCGCTTGGTCAGCTCCGACCAGAACAGCCAGTCGGCCTTGTACGGGTATCCGGCGTTGCTCAGCAGCATGATCGAGAACTTGACCGCCTCGGTCGCCTTGAACTGGTCGCCGGCGGCGTACTTGTCCATCGCGCCGGCCTTCTTGCCGGAGAGGTCCTGGTCGCCTTCGTCGTCGTCGCCACAGCCGGCCAGGGCCAGCGTGGAGGCGGCGGCGCCGGCGGCGAGGAGCACCTGGCGCCGGGAGAGCTGGTACATGGTCACTCCATTTCATGGGGCGTTCATGGGGTGTGGTCCGTGGAGGCGTGCGAAGAGCAGGTCGGGCGCTACCCCTTGACGGCGCCGAGCATCACGCCGGAGACGAAGTAGCGCTGGATGAACGGATAGACGAGCATGATCGGTAGAACGGTGAGGACGATCGTCACCGACTGGATGTTGGCGGCGATCTGCAGCGCGGCCTCGCTGGCCGTGCCGACGTCTGATCCGCCGGTCGCCCCGGCGATGAGGTTGCGCAGGTAGACCGTGACGGGGAACATCTCCGAGCGGTCGAGGTAGAGGTACGCCGAGAACCAGGAGTTCCAGAAGAAGACGGCGTAGAACAGCACCATCGTGGCGAGCATCGCCTTCGACAGCGGCAGCACGATCCGCAGCAGGGTCTGGTACGTGTTGAGGCCGTCGACGGCCGCGGCCTCCTCCAGTTCGGCCGGCATCGACTCGAAGAACGACTTCATCACGAGCAGGTTGAACACGCTGATCGCGTTCGGCAGCACGACCGCCCAGATCGTGTTACGCAGGCTGAGCCCGCTGACCAGGACGTAGTTGGGGATCAGGCCGCCGTTGAAGAACATCGTGAAGACGGCGACGCCGACCAGGGCGCTCCGGCCGCGCAGGTTCTTCTTGGACAGCACGTACGCGTAGCAGACCGTGAGCACCATGGAGATCGCGGTCGCCACCACGGTGTAGAGCACGGTGTTCCGGTAGTTCGTCCAGAACGCCGCGTCGGACATCACCCGGTGGTAGGTGGTGAGGTTGAAGCCGCGCGGCCACAGGTTGACCTGGCCGGACCGGATGTAGTCCTCGGCGCTGAACGACCGCGCGACGATGTTGACCAGCGGATACAGCGTCAGGACGACCACGCCGGTCAGGACCAGGGCGTTCACCGCCTGGAAGACGCGGTAGCCCCGGCTCGGGCGCTGGCCGCGATTCCGCCGCGCGGGCGGGGCTGCCGCGTCTCGCTTCGGCGCCTCGACGGTCACCACAGGCTCGTCCCGACCGTGCGGCGGGAGATCGTGTTGGCCGACAGCACCAGGATCAGCCCGATCACCGACTCGAACAGGCCGATCGCGGCGGCGTAGCTGAAACTTCCGGAGACGACGCCGACCCGGTAGAGGTAGGTCGAGACGACGTCGGCGGTGGGGTAGGTCAGGGGGTTGTAGAGCAACAGGATCTTCTCGAAGCCGACCGCCATGAACGTGCCGATGTTGAGGATCAGCAGGGTCACCATGGTGGGCCGGATGCCCGGCAGGGTCACGTGCCAGGTCTGCCGCCAGCGGTTCGCGCCGTCGATGCGGGCCGCCTCGTAGAGGTCCGGGTCGATCGTCGTCAGCGCGGCGAGGTAGAGGATGGTGCCCCAGCCGACGGTCTGCCACGCCTCCGAGGTCACGTAGATGGTGCGGAACCAGCCCGGCTGTTGCAGGAACGGCACCGTCTCCTCGCCGAGCGCCTTCAGCCCCTGGTTGACGATGCCGTCGACCGAGAGCACCTGGAAGACGATGCCCGCCACCACCACGATGGACAGGAAGTGCGGCAGGTACGAGATGGTCTGCACCAGACGCTTGAGCGCGCCGGTGCGTACCTCGTTGAGCAGCAGGGCCAGCACGACGGGCAGCGGGAACAGCACCACCAGCGTCAGCGCGCCCAGGATCAGGGTGTTGGTGAAGACCTGCCAGAACGTCGGGTCGTCCCAGAACATCTGGAAGTAGTGCAGCCCGACCCACCGCTCACCGAAGATGTCGCCGCCCGGCTGGTAGCGCCGGAAGGCGATCACGTTGCCGACCATCGGCAGGTAGCGGAAGATCACGAAGAAGAGCAGGGGCAGGATCGCCAGTGAGTAGAGCTGCCAGTCGCGGCGTATCGCCTGGCGCCAGGTCCGCGCAGCCATCGCATCCTCGAAAATTTTCCGAAAATTGCCCGTTACATTTGGCGGCACAGTAGGCGTCCCGAGATGGCTGTGTCAAGGTCTTCTGACCGGTAACTCGCTGCGCAAACGCCACATTGGACACTGTCTCCGGGTGCTACAGTTCTCCGAAACTTCCGAACGGTGTGGGGAAAGTTTCATGGCCTTGTTCGACCTTCCGCTCGACCAGCTTCGCCGGTATGCGCCCGAGGTGCCCGAACCGGCCGACTTCGCGGAGTTCTGGGCGGCGACGCTCGGCTCGGCCGCGGCCAAGCCAGTGCTGATCGACGTCCGGCCGGAGCCGTCGGACCTCGCCCTCATCGACTGCTGGGACGTCACCTTCGCCGGCTTCGGCGGCGACCCGATCCGGGCCTGGTACTCGCGCCCTTCCGGACGGTCCGAGGCGCTGCCGGCCGTGGTCGAGTTCCTGGGCTACGGCCGAGGACGCGGGCTGCCGCACGAACGCCCGACCTACCCCGCCGCCGGCTACGCCCACCTGCTGATGGACAGTCGCGGCCAAGGCGGGCAGTACGGCACCGGCGGCGACACCCCCGATCCGGGCGGCTCGGCGTACGGGGGACCTGGGCCGGTGACCCGGGGCCTGCTCGACCCCGCCGAGTACTACTACCGCCGGTTGATCACCGACGCCGTCCGCGCCGTCGAAGCGGTACGCGCGCTGCCGGGCGTCGACCCGGATCGGGTGGCGGTCGCCGGGAACAGCCAGGGCGGCGGGCTGGCCCTCGCCGTCGCCGGTCTGGTCGCCGACCTCTCAGCGGTGCTGTCGACCGCGCCGTTCCTGTGCCACGTCCAGCGGGCGATCGACATCACCGACGCCGAGCCGTACGCCGAGATCGTCCGGTTCCTCGCGATCCACCGGGAAGCCGAGGACGACGTCCGGCGGACTTTGTCCTACATGGACGGCGTGTCCTTCGCCCGGCGCGCGACCGCCCCGGCGCAGTTCGGCGTCGGGCTGCGCGACACCGTCTGCCCACCGAGCACGGTGTTCGCCGCGGCCAACCAGTACGCCGCCGAGCACGAGGTCCACGTGTACCCGTTCAACCACCACGAGGGCGGCGAAGCCGTGCACGTGCGGCGGCAACTGCGCTGGCTTCGCTCGCGGCTCTCCCGTTAGCGCGGCTCGGGCTCGGTCGTCAGCAGGGTCGCCAGCGTCGGCCACGAGTCCACCACGGTCACCCAGTCCGGCAGGTCCGCCCCGGCCCGCTCTGCGGGTTGCTCCTCGGTCCCACCGGTGAACAGGTAGCGATGGTCGACGGTCTCCAGGTACGCAAGCACGTCCAGCCGGTCGTCCACGAAGTGCGTGATGCCCAGGCGCTCGCACACCGGACCCTTGTCCCGGCGTTCCCGGACGAAGTGCACGTTGCCCGGATCGACCCCGGTACGCCCGAAGAAATCCTGGTGAGCCAGCCACGCCCGGGTGTTCGCCTCGACCTTCGGGCCGGCCTTGGACACCACGTGTACCCGCCCACCGAACGGCGACCCGGTCAGCTTCGCCAGCGCGTCGAACACTCCGACGGTCGCGGGCGTCTCCAGTGGACGGGTGCCGAAGAACGACGTGTCCTCCTCGCGCCCGGCCAGCGCCACGATCACGCCGCCGACGTCGACGCCGAGCGTCGGATGCTGCTTCCAGCCCGGACCGCGGTACGGCGTACGAGCCGCCGGTGCGGGCCGCTGCCCGCGCTGTCGCCGTCCCACAATGGACCTTCCCTTGGGGAGTCGCGCCTTCCCGCGCTGTGCGCTTTAGCGCTGGATCATGGTTCTGTGTCGAATCTTGCACTGACTGCACTCCTGGCGGCTCGCCCAAGAGGCTCCCCGGCAATTCGACCTGGAACCGTGATCCAGCGTCAAGCGGATTGCCGAGCTGAGTGCTGGGCGTCGGCGTCGGTCATCGGCTGGGGCCGGGGGAAGAGGCGGACGAACCGCTCGACGGCCTTCCGGTCGCCGTCGACCCGGATGTCTTCGCCGAGAGGGCGGCCGCCGAAGACGACCGAACGCAACGCCGCGACGCTGCCCGTCAGGGTGGCATCCGGCCGCGTAGCCGATCCGCGCGCGATCTCGAACCGGCCGTCGTGGATCGAGGCGTGGAAGGAGTCGTCGTCGATCCGCAGTTCGAAGGATCCATCCGTCGAGGTCTGGGCATCGAAGGTCGTGCGGAGCGCGAGGACGAACGCGTCGGCGCTCATCGGCGTATCCGTCGGCGGCAACGGCAACCGGCTGCCGAACGTCGCCAGCGCGATCAGCACCGGATCGAGCAGCCGGCCCACCTCCGACAGCTCGTACGCCGTCGCGCTCACCGGCGGGCCGAGCCGCCGTTTGCGTACGACGCCGGACTCCTCCAGCTCGCGTAGCCGCTGGGAGAGCACGTTCTGGCTCATGCCGGGCAGGCCCCGGCTCAGCTCGGTGAACCGCTTCGGTCCCAGCAGCAGCTCACGTACGACGAGCAGTGCCCATCTCTCACCGACGACCTCGAGCGCGCGCGCCACGCCGCACGGATCGTCGAACCTTCGCTTGCCGGCCACCGAGAAATCATAGGTCTTCCTCTTGCGTTCTGGTAGCAGTCACTCCTAATTTAGGAGTATGGAGTTGAAGCAAGGAGACCTCAGGCTGCTGGAGACCGACCTCGCCCGGCGGCTGCTCGGCTCGACCGAGCTGGCGCGGGTGGCGTACGTGGCGAAGGACGGCACGCCCCGCGTGTTCCCGGTGATGTTCCACTGGACCGGCGACGAACTGGTGTTCGGCACGTTCGCCGGCAGCGCCAAGATCACCGCGCTGCGCGCCCGTCCCGCGGTCGCGCTGACCGTCGACACCGCCGGTCCGCCGCCGGAAGTGCTGCTGCTCCGCGGCCAGGCCACGGTGACCGAGGTGGACGGCATCCTCCCCGAGTACGCGGCGGCGCACCACCACTACTACGGACCCGAGCAGGGTGCGCGCAACATCGCCGACGTGGAGCAGTCCGGGCGGAAGATGGTGCGCATCGGGCTCGTTCCCGACTGGGTCGGCACGCTCGACTTCGTCAGCCGTTTCCCGGCGGCCCTGTCATGACCGACTTCGTCCTCATCCCAGGGGCCGACGGGCAGGCCTGGTACTGGCATCGCGTCGTGCCGTTGCTGCGCGAGCGAGGTCACGACGCGATCGCCGTCGACCTTCCACAGTCCGACGACGCCGGATACGACGAGTACGCCGAAGCCGTCCTCCGCGCCACCGCCGGCCGCCCGAATCCGGTCCTGGTGGCACAGTCGCTCGCCGGTTTCCTTGCGCCGGTCGTCGCCGCGCGTACGCCGGTCGACCGGCTCGTGCTCGTCAACGCGATGGTGCCCGCGCCGGGGGAGACCGCCGGGCAGTGGTGGGCGAACGTCGGGCACGCCGAAGCCCGGGCCGGCAAGGACTTCGACCTGCTGGACGACTTCTTCCACGACGTCCCCGCCGACGTCACGGCCGAAGCGACGGCCGGTACGCCCACCGGCCCGTCCGAGACGCTGTTCGCGCAGCCCTGGCCGCTCGACGCGTGGCCGGACGTGCCGACGACGTTCCTACAGGGGACGGACGACCGGTTCTTCCCGCTGGAGTTCCAGCGCCGGATCGTCCGGCAGCGCCTCGGTCTCGACCTCGAGGAGATCCCCGGCGGGCACCTCGTGGCGCTCAGCCGCCCCGAGTCCCTCGTCGACCGGTTGACCAGCGTCGACCACACCGGGCGGCATCGCTCAACTTACATGTAACGATTGTGTAGGGCGAATGTATGGCGCCGCTCTACCTTCGGTCGCAGCGCATGGGGCGCTGAGCGTACCGAGGAGGGGTGACGGTGAAGAGGATTCTCATCGTGGCGGCGACCGCCGTCCTGTTGGGTGGCCTGATCGGCGCGGCTCCGGCGCAGGCCGCGACGGCGCGCAACGGGGTGTGCGAGGACGGCGAGGTCTGCCTCTACTACAACAGCGACAACGCGGGGTCGCTGGTCGACTTCGCCGGGTCGATCCAGGACTACGGCACCGGCTCGGGCTGCGTCACGTTCCTCAGCTCGGGCAACGGCCGCGGCCAGTGCGTGAAGAACAACGCGGCGTCGGTCTGGAATCGCAAGTCCGTCCCGGTCACGATCTTCTACAAGAGTGACTGGTCCGGCGCGATCGACTCGTTCGTCGCCGGGGCCAAGGGCAACCTGCGGGCGGAGTTGAAGAACGAGAACGCGAGCCACGTCGTCGGCGAGGCCGGCAACGATCGCCTCGAGTTCGGGCTCTACCATGACGACGCCGGGGCCATCTCGGCGTACTTCGACGGGTATTTGAACACCTCGGGCCGGCATGAGGGCATCGACCTGGCCCGCAGCGCCGGGTCGGCCGTGTACGCGCTGACCGCTGGAACGGTCGTCTACAAGAACGAGGGCGGCGGCGGGCTGTCGACGCTGTCGATCTACAACGCCGAGCTGGACAAGACCGTGATCTACCTGCACACCGACCCGCTCGACGGGCTGAGCGTCGGCGAGCACGTCGACAAGGGGCAGCGCATCGCCACCGAGGCGTCCCGTGGTGCGAGCGCCGCGCACACCCATGTCGAGATGCGGCCGGGGCGGCACGAGCTGGCCGCGGTCAGCGTCGGCGACCCCACGCTGAGCAACCCGATCCCGACGACGTTCTGGATGAACCGCGGCTACAACATCTGCTGCCAGTAAGGCCGGTAACGCTGCCCCGGCCCGCGACCGTCGTGCCCGGCGGAGCGGGCCGGGCCTGGGAGTAAGTACTCTCTCGCTATGCCTGAGACCTCAACCCGGCAGCGCATCATCGCCGCGGCGTCGCGCCTGTTCGCCGAGCGCGGGTACGCCAAGACGAGCGTGGCCGACATCCAGACCGCCGTCGGGCTGACCGGGGGATCGGGTGCGCTGTACAAACATTTCCGGTCCAAGGAAGAGTTGCTGCGCGCGGTCGTCGACGAGCATGTGGCGCATTACCAGACCGAGAAGACGCTGCCGTTCGCCGCGTCGGGCGAGGTGGGCGGGCCGGACGGCGACGTGCCGGCGGTGCTGGAGCGGCTGGGCCGCGTGGTGCTGGCCCGGCTGGACCTGAGCGTGGAGAACATCCGCATCACGTTCCGCGAGCTCGACCAGTTTCCGGAACTGCTGGAGATCCTGCACGCCCGGTTGATGCGCCCCCTGTACGCCGAGGTCGCCGACTGGCTCGCGCAGCAGGCGGCGGCGGGACGCGTACCGGCGGTGGACGCGCAGGCGACGTCGGCCGTGCTGGTCGGCTCGCTGACCTACTATCCGATCTATCGCGTCCTGCTGGGTGAGCCGGAGGCCGGGGTGGACCAGGATCGCTTCCTGAAGGCGTGGGTCGCGGTCGGGACGGCCGCCCTGACGGCGTAGGCCCCGACCGCGTACGCGTTCTCAGTGGACGGGTAGCCCGGCGGGCACGGCCAGCCGGCCCTTGGGCATCAGGAACAGGGCGACCACGGCCGCCACTCCGGCGGTGGCGGTGGCGGCCCAGAAGCCGTCGGCGAAACCGGCCACATTGCCGCCGGTGAGCCCGGTCGCCGCGATCGTGGAGAGCACGGCGACGCCGATCGCCCCACCGAGTTCGTGGAACGTGTTGATCAGCCCCGACGTCAGCCCGGAGTCGTGATGCTCCACGGTGGCGAGCGCGGTCGTCGTGGCGGCGACGAAGACCGCGCCCAGGCCGAGCGAGGCGATGGTCATCCCCGGGAGCAGTCCGGTGTAGACGCTGCCGGTCATGCCCAGCCGGGTGAGCAGGCCCAGCCCGGCCGCCGCGATCACCAGGCCGCCGACGGAGGTGGTCCGGCCGCCGAGGTGCCCGACGAACCGGCTGCCCAGGTGCGCGCCGACGCCGATGCCGAGGGCGACCGGCAGGAACGACAGGCCGGTGCCCAACGGGCCGTAGCCGCGTACGTGTTGCAGGTAGAACGAGCCGAGGAAGAACTGGCCGATCAACAGCCCGGTCGCGGCCAGCATCAGGAACGCGCCACCGGCGACCGCCGGCCGGCCGAGCAGGCTCAGCTTGATCAACGGGGTCGCCACCGTACGCTCCACGACCGCGAACGCGCCATAGAGGAGGACAGCGGCGCACAAGGCGATCAGCGTCGGTGAATCGGACCAGCCCGTGTCGCCGGCACGCACCATCCCGTAGATCAACGCTGCCGTGGCACTGGTGACAAGCAGTGCGCCGGGGACGTCGATCGTTGTGCGTACCCGTTGATGATGCCGGGGGAGCACGGCCGGAAGCGTCGCCAGGAGCGCGAGCCCGACGGGGACGTTGACGAAGAAGATCCACCGCCAGCCGGGGCCCGCGGTCAGTGCCCCGCCGACCAGTACGCCGACCGCGGAGCCGGCGCCGCCCAGCGCGGCCCAGACGCCGAGGGCCTTGGTGCGTTCGGCGCCGTGGAAGGTCGTGGTGACGGTGGCCAGCGCGGCGGGTGACAACAACGCGGCGCCGATGCCCTGGCCGATCCGGCCGCCGATGAGCAGGCCGGCCGAGCCGGCGAGCCCGGAGGCGAGCGAGGCCGCGGTGAAGACGGCGAGGCCGATGAGGATGAGCCGCCGGGTGCCGAACGCGTCGGCGAGCCGGCCGCCCAGCAGCATCAGCCCGCCGAAGAACACCGTGTACGCGGTGACGACCCAGGTCAGGGTGGAGCGGGGCAGGGTCAGGCCGGTGCCGATGTCGGGCAGCGCGACGTTCACCACGGTGACGTCGAGGACGAGCATGAACTGCGCGACGCTGATCAGCGCCAGCACCAGCCAGCGACGGGGCTCAGGCGCCGGTACGCCGGACGGGAGCGTGTGAACGGCAACGGGGTGAGTCATGGTGAGAGAGTACTCTCTCACCACCGCGTCGTCCACGATGGCGAACGGCCTGGGCCGGGTGCGCGATAGCTCCCGGCCCAGGCCGTTCGAGGTGGTGCTGAGCTGTTTCAGCTCGCGGAGCAGGATGGCGTCGGCGCGGTGTTGGTGCCGTTCCACGACCCCAGGAACCCGAAGTTCGTGCTGCCCGCCGCGGCGAGGCTGCCGTTGTAGCTCACGTTCCGGGCGGTCACGGTGGCCCCGCTGGTGGTCGGGGTGGCACCCCACATCTGCGTCACCGTCTGACCGTTGGCGAACGTCCAGCTGACCGCCCAGCCGCTGATCGCGGCGCTGCCGGCGGTGACCTTGACGTCGGCCTGGAAGCCGCCCGGCCACGAGTTGACGATCGTGTAGGTCGCCGTGCAGGTCTTGCCGCCGCCAGACGTGGGTGACGTCGTCGGCGAGGTCGACGGAGACGTCGAGGCCGAGGGAGACGTCGACGGCGAGGTGGACGGCGAGGCCGAGGTCGACGACGTCGGAGACGTCGTGCCGCTGAAGATGGCGGCTTCCTTCGCGGTGGCCTTGATGCCGTTGGCGCCGTTGAAGATGCGCTGACCCCAGGTGGTGAGCGTGGCGGGGTTGAAGCCGGTCGCCATGTCCAGGATCGGATCGGTGTTGCCGCTCCACGACCAGCCCAGATAGCCCAGACCGCGGGCCTGTGCCTGGGCGAGGATCGTCTCGTGGTCGACCTCGCTGGAGCTGAACTGCCAGCCGAACTCGCCGATCACCAGCGGCAGCCCCATGGTCTGGAAGGCGTCGAAGTACGAGGTGATGGTCGCGGCCTGGTTGTAGACGCTGTACATGTGGATCGAGAAGAGCGTGTTCTTCAGCGTGTCCGCGTTCCAGATGGTCTGCGCGTTGTCGCGCATGATGTTCTGCCAGTCCTGGCCCCAGTTCGGGGCGTCGACCATCAGCATGTGCTCGAACCCGTTGCTGCGCATCTTCTTCACGGCGTTCGAGGTCGCGTCGATCCACTGGCTCGGGTTGGTGTTGCCGATCGGCTCGTTGCCGATGTTGATGATGACGTAGTTCTCCTGGCCAACCAGCACGCTCTTCTGCGTGATCCAGTAGTTGACCGCCTCGTCGAGGGTCGCGGCCGCGCCGTCCTCGCCGTACCCGGTGGTGTCGTGCACCTCCAGGACGCAGATCATCTTGTTCTGCTTGCAGAGGTTGATGACGTTGGCGACGTCGCTCGACGGGCCCCAGCGCTTGCCGCTGCCGAGCACCACGCGGATCGTGTTGGCGCCCAAGGCCTTGATGTTGGCGAACGAGCTGGTCTGGCTGGTGTACCAGACGTGCGGGTGGTTGACCCCGCGCATGATGAAGTTCTGGCCGTTGGCCTCGACGACGTTCCGTCCGCTGATGTGCAGCCCAGTGGCGGCGTACGCGGGCGGTGCGAAGACGAACAACGACGCGGCCGCTGTGAGCGCAGCGGCACTGAGGGCTAGCAGTGCTTTCTTCATGACCCTTCCTCGACGGTTGTAACGTTTGTAAATCCATGGAGACCGTGAACGATACGCTTCTATGTTCTTCAGTGGCAATCGGGGGAGGTGCCATGAGCGATCGCAGCCGTCGCAGTGGAATGCGCGAGGTCGCGCGAGCGGCCGGAGTCTCGGTCTCCACAGTGGCCAATGTGCTCAGCCGGCCGTCCATTGTGGCTCCGGAGACCCGGCGCCGGGTGGAGGAGGCGATCAACCGGGTCGGCTACGTCCCGCACGGACCGGCCCGGCAGCTGCGCGGCGTACCGAGCCCCATCGTCGGCAGCATCACCCTGGACCTGGCGAATCCGTTCTACGCCGAGGTCAACCGGGGCATCGAGGACCGGCTCGCCGCCGAAGGCTGCCTCCTGCTGGCGTGCAGCACCGATCTGCGGGAGGACAAGGAGACCCGGCTGCTCAAGCTCCTCCAGGCCCAGGCGGTCCGCGGGGTGATCATCTCCCCGCTCGAGGTCGACCCGACGCGGCTGCTGACGCTGAGCCGCCAAGGCACGCCGGTGGTCCTGATCGACCACCCGCGCGGGGACCTCGACCTCTGCGCGGTCACCGTCGACGACGTCCTCGGCGGGCGGCTGGCCGGCGAACACCTGCTCGCCCTCGGCCACCGGCGGATCGCGTACCTGGGGGACACGGTGGACCCGGCCCCGGTCGCCGGCCGCCGCGAAGGACTCCGGCAGGCGATCATCGCCGCCGGACTCGACCCGGCCGACGCACTGCTCGACCTCCGCCTGCGGATGCGCCCGCCGTCGCTCATCGACGCCGCGGCCGCCGCCGTCCACCCGATCCTGTCCGCCTCACCTCAGGTCACGGCGGTCGTCTGCCTCAACGACACCGCCGCCCTCGGCCTGCTCGACGGCCTGGAGACCGCAGGGGTACGCGTACCGCAGGACCTGTCGATCGTCGGCTACGACGACCTGAGCTTCGCTCGCCGCTTGACCCCACCGCTGACCACGGTGCGGCAGCCCCCATACTCGGTCGGTAAGGCGGCGGCGGAACTGCTGCTGGCCGAGTCCGCGCCGGATCACGACCATCGCGAGATCCGGTTCCAGCCCGAGCTGGTGGTACGAGCGTCGACCGCGCCGCCCCGCTGAACCGCCTCAAACTTCGGGGGCGGGCGCGTGCTCGGTGTGCCCCGCATGACCGGCGTGGTGGTGTGCGCTGTGCGGGAGCATGTACTCCGCCGGGCGCAGCAGCATCACGCCCGCCATCGCGAGGAACATCAGCACGTGGCCGGCCGTCGAGAGGACCATCCGGCCGATCAGGCCGGTCCACAGGAACGGCAGCAGGACGAGGAACGGGACGTACATCGCCGCCGCCATCTCGGCGATCGGGCGCCAGCCGTGGCGGCGGATCAGCATCCACGCGGTCATGCCGATGACCATGGTCGTCGCCATGACGAGCAGCATGACGTCGGCGCGGGCATACGCGTCCGCCGCGCCGAGCGCGGTGAACAGCATCCGGGCCAGCGGCGCCAGGGCCATGCCGATCATCATGGCGATCACCATCTGGACGTAGTGCCACCAGAATCGCCGCCACGTCCCACCGGCCGCGATCGCGTCCGACACCCGGCTCATCGCCGTCTCCCTCCCCGAAGAACCCCCTGGAGGACAGCGTGCCGGTCACCCGGGCGCGAGGGAAGGGAGGAGCTGGTTGATGTCCGGAATCTTGGTCTTCCCTGCCGAAGCCGTGCGGTCTGCGGCACCATCTCGGGTATGGAGATCCGCGTGCTCGGGCCGGTGGCGGCGTACGCCGAAGGCACGGCGATCCCCTTGGGCCCGCGCAAACGACGTTATCTGCTCGGGCTCCTCGCGCTGGAGGTCAACCGGGCGCTGCCGGTGGAGCGCATCGTCGACCTGATGTGGCCGGTCGCCCCGCCGCGAACGGCTGTGCACGCCGTCCGGGTGTGCGCGTCGGATCTGCGTACGGCGTTGCAGGGCTGGGCTGAGATCGAGGCGCGCGGCGGTGGCTATCTGTTGCGGGTGGATCCGCTGGCCGTGGACGCGTACCGCTTCCGGCAGCTCGTCCACCAGGCCGCGCAGACCGGCGACGACACCGAGACGGTACGCCTGCTCGACGAGGCGCTGTCGTTGTGGCACGGGGAGGCGCTGGCCGGGGTGGTTCCCGCCGAGGTACGCGATCAGCTCTGCCTCGGGCTGGCACAGGCCCGCATCGCGGCGGCCGACGATCGGGCCGACGCCCTGCTGCGCTTGGGTCGCCATGGTGAGCTGCTGGAGGAGTTGTCCGCGGCGGTCGCCGCCGACCCGCTGCGGGAACGGCCGGCGCGGCAGTTGATGCTGGCGCTCTATCGGGCCGGGCGCGCGCCGGAGGCGCTGGACGCGTACGCCGGTGTCGAGCGGGCGCTCGCCGAGGAGGTCGGCCTCGATCCCGGCTCCGACCTGCGGCGGCTGCGGCAGCAGATCCTCCTCCGCGATCCGCAGATCGATCTGCCGCAGCGCAAGCCGATGCAGGTCCCGGCGGCGATCAGCGGGTTCGCCGGCCGGGCCGAAGAGCTGTCCATTCTCGACAAGCTGCTCGACGAAGGGGCACGGATCGCCGCGATCAGCGGGACGGCCGGCGTCGGCAAGACCTCGCTCGCACTGCACTGGGCGCATCGGGTCGCCGACCGCTTCCCGGACGGCGTACTGCATGCGAACCTGCGTGGCTTCGACGCCGCCGGTCCAGTGCCCGCCGCCGACGTCGTCCGCGACTTCCTCAGCGCGCTCGGCGTGGCGCATCCGGCCGGCCCCGACGCGCAGGCCGCCGCATTGCGCAGTCGCCTCGCGGGCCGCCGGATGCTCCTCGTCCTCGACAACGCGGCCTCCGCCGACCAGGTTCGGCCGGTGCTGCCGGGCGCGCCGGGGTGCTTCGTGCTCGTCACCAGCCGTCGTCGGCTCACCGGTCTCGTGGCGGTCGACGGTGCGAGCCCCGTCCCGCTCGATCTTCCGTCGCTGGACGACGCCCGGCTGCTTCTGGCGTACCGGCTGGGGAACCTGGTGGAGAGCGAGCCGCAGGCGGTCGACGAGCTGATCGCCGCGTGCGCGCGGTTGCCGCTCGCGCTGGCGGTGGTGGCCGCGCGGGCCGCGACCACCGGCCTGCCGCTGCGCGTGCTGGCCGCGGACCTGGCCGACCTGGACGGGTTCGACGGCGGCGATCCGGCGGCCGACGTCCGGGCGGTGCTGTCCTGGTCGTATCGCGCGGTGAGCGAGCCTTCGCGGCGGATGTTCCGGCTGCTCGGGCTGCGGCCCGGCCCATCTGTCAGCGCGGCCGGGGCCGCCAGCGCCGCCGGGCTCCCGCTCGCCGACGCGCAGCGGCTGCTGCGCGAACTCGGCACCGCGCAGCTGCTCAGTCACGGCCCGCGCTTCACCAGTCACGATCTGCTCATGTTGTACGCCACCGAGCTGGCCGAGTCCGATGAGGACGCACCGGCCGCCCGGCATCGGCTGCTCGATCACTATCTGCACAGCGCGAACGCCAACGCCGCCGTCCTCGACATGTTCCGGGACCCGGTGGCGTTGCCGCCGCCGGTCGACGCGGTGACCTTGGACGTCATGCCGGACGACGCGGCCGCCCTGGCCTGGTTCACCGACGAGTACGCCGCCCTGGTGAACGCGGTGTCGGCCGCCGCCGAATCCGGTTTGGACAGACAAGCCTGGCAGCTGGCGTGCGTGCTGACGGAGGTGTTCGAGCGGCTGGGCCGATGGGAGGACTGGTCGGCGACGCACGAGATCGGGCTGGCCGCCGCCCGCCGGCTCGGCGATCGGGCCGCCGAGGCACGCTGCCTGGCCGGCTCGGGGCGGGCCGCGATGTGGCGGCAGTCGTGGGAGGAAGCCCACGACCGGCTCGGCCAAGCCCTGACCCGGTACGCCGAGATCGGCGACCGCGACGGTCTGGCGCGTACCCACCACAATCTCGGCTACCTCCACGAACAGCAGGGCGGCGACCTGAACCTGGCGTTGCGGCACAGCGCCTGGGCGCTGCACCTGTTCCGGGAGTGCGGCGACGAACCGGGCGAGGCCCGCGCGCTCAACGCCGTCGGCTGGTACGAGTGCCTGCTGGGCCGGCCGTGGGACGCGGTCACCCATTGCCGGTCGGCGCTGGATCTGCTGCGCCGGCTGGGCGATCGGCGTACCGAGGCGTTGACCTGGGACAGTCTGGCCTACGCCTACCTGGCCCTCGACGAGGTACGCGAGGCGATCGACTGCCTCGAACACGCCGTCGCGATGCTCGTCGAGCTGGGCGATCCCTACCACGAGGCCGAAGTCGCCGACCACCTCGGCGACGCGTACGCCCGGCTCGGCGAGACGGCTGCCGCCGACCGCTCCTGGCGGCGCGCGGTGGACCGGCTGGAGGGCCTGGGCCACGCGCGCGCCGAGGAGGTCCGGGCGAAGATCAGCAGACCATCTCCACCGTCGTGTTGATCGTGTCCTGCCGGGTGTTCCCGGCCGGATCGGTGGCCGTGAGCGTCAGGACGTGGCTGTAGATGCCGCACCCGCCGGTCAGCCGGGCGGTCACGGAGGTGCCGGTGCCGATGAGGGTCCCGTTGTCGTACCAGCGGGTCGTCAGCGCGAAGCCTTCGGGATCGGTGGCGGTGCCGGTCAGCGTCCCCGACCAGTAGTACCCGGTGGAGTCCAGGCCGGTGACCCACAGGTGAGCGCCGTTGGCGGGGCTGGTGATGTGCACGACCGGCGGCTGGTTGACCGGGTTGGCGACGAGGGTGATCGGCACGGTGGCGAACACGCACACGTTGTACGGGTCGCAGCCGCGGACTTTGACGGTGTGCGTACCGACGGCCCCGCCGGTGACCACGGTCGGGTTGTGCCCGGTCGCGAACGGCGTCGTAGCGCTGTCGAGGAACCACTGCACCGCGGAGTCCGCCAGCGGGCCGCCCTCATCGTTGGTCACCGCGTGGAACGGGATCGGCTCCGACACCCCGAACGCCGGTGAGCCGGTCGTCGGGTTGGTGATGCTGATCGTCGGCGCTCCGTTGTAGATGGTCACGGTCACCGAGTCCGTCGCCTGCACACCGTTCGGGAACACCGCCGTGGCGGTGATCGTCTGTACGCCCAGCGGCGGCGTCGCGAAGATCGACGAGCCGGTGCCGAGATAGGAGCCGTTGGCCCGCCAGGTCACCGTCGGGGTGCCGTTGCCGTCCGTGAACACCGTCGCCGTGAACTGGCTCGGCGACCCCGCGGGCAGGATCGAGCCGGTGTGCGGGGTGGTGATGTGGATCGTCGCCGGCATCGCGTCCAGAACGGCGGTCAGCGCGTTGACCACCTTCCGTTTGACGTTCGGATCGGGGCTGTTCCGCATGTGCCGGAGGAGGATGTCCAGCACGTCGTCGTTGTCCAGCCCCGGGTCGGCCGCCCAGATCAGCGCCGCCACGCCGAGGGCGTACGGCGTGGCCATGCTGGTGCCGTCGGCCGTGAACGCCGTCGCGCTCGCCGAGTTCACCGGGTCCGGGCCGACCAGGACCGTCCACGGCGCGAAGATGTCGACGTCCTCGTGGCCGTAGTTGGAGTCCGGATGGTGGTCGAGCGAGTTGTTCTTCAACCCGCCGACGCAGGTGACGCCGGCCAGCTCGCACGGCGCCCAGAGGTACTTCTCCCAGCAGATGCCGAAGCAGGTCTCGCGGTCGACGTCGTCACCCTCGTTGCCGGCCGCCGCGAAGATCAGCACGTTGGCGGCGAGCCGCAGCAGGGCGGTCACGTTCTCCATCGGCGACATCGTCCACGACAACGACCAGTGCACCTCCTTGTAGAGGCTCAAGTTGATCAGCTGGACGTTCCAGGAACCGAGCAGCGCGGACGAGATGGTGAACAGATCCTGGCCGGTGAAGGTCAGGGTCATCCGGCCCACCGGACCGGCCGGGCCGGCCCCGCCCCAGTAATTGCCGGGTACGCCCGCCGCCGCGTTGGCCACGTTCGTGCCGTGCCAGTGCGCCCACGACTCCGGGGACGGATCGCCCGGGTCGGCGAACGGCACCATGCTCTTCATCGTGTAGCCGGGCGGGATGTCGCCGTTGACGACGGGAGAGAAGCCCTTGTCGAGGATGGCGATGTCGACGCGGTTCGGGCCGAGCAGGCCGACCGAGTCCAGCTGCGTCCACGCCTCGGTCACCCCGATGTCCTGCACGCTGCCGTTGTTCAGGAAGTTCCAGGTGTACGGGTCGCGGTTGTACGGGCCGGCCGCGGTGAACCCGGGCGGCCCGTAGCTCGCCTCGGCGAGCGAACGGGTGGCGTACGACGCCGACCGGAAGAGCCAGTTGACGCCGACCGCCATGCCATCGGCGTCAACCGCCTCCCGGGCCGCGATCGTCAGCAGGCCCAGCGCCTCCTTGCTCGACACCGCGAGCGAGTCGGCCTTCCGCCGCCCCTCGTTGAGCTTGGCCAGGTCGTCGCTCAGCGACCTAGGGTCGGCCAGCTCGGGGCGGACGCGGATGGTGTAGGTCGCCAGGTCGGACTTGTCCGCCCGCGCCTGGGCCAGGATCGTGCCCCGCCACCGCTCCGCGAGATCCTTCACCTTGCTCTCGTCGGACGAGCCGACCACGATCTCGTCCTCGACGAACTCGGTGGTCACGCCGTCCGCGTCACGCATGGCGGCCACCGGGCGGGTGGTGTCCCGCTCGAATCCCGGCAACGGCTCGGTCGTCGGGGTGATCGTCGGGTCGGCCCACACCGTGATCGGGCCGTCGCAGCCCTCCTCGTCGGGCATCGCGGCCAGGATCTTGCCGCGCTCGGCCTCGCTGCCCGCGTGCTCGGCGGCCACACACGGGTCGTCGGCCGCGGCGAAGACCGGTTGTGGTGGCGACAGCACAAGTAGCAGTGCGAACACGGCGGCCGCACCCCGGAAAGTCCTCATCGGAGGATGATCGGCCGCCGGGTTCACAATCCGATCACAGCGGCTCAGCCCTTGATGTACGCCAGCACCGCGAGCACCCGCCGGTTGTCGTCGTCCGACGCGTCCAGCCGGAGCTTGGCGAAGATGGCGGCGATGTGCTTGGCGACCGCGCTCTCGCTGAAATGCAGGGCGGCGGCGACGGCGGAGTTGGACCGGCCCTGCGCCATCAGGTCGAGCACCTCCCGTTCCCGGGCGGTGAGGTCGCTGATCCGGCCGCGGGCGTCGCTGCGGGTGAGGAGCTTGGCGATCACCTGCGGATCCATCACGGTGCCGCCGGCGGCGACGCGGCGTACGGCGTCGACGAACTGCTCGGTGTTGGTGATCCGGTCCTTGAGCAGGTAGCCGATGGCGCCCTCGCCCCCGGCGAGCAGCTCGTTGGCGTACAACTGCTCGATGTAGTGCGACAGGACGAGGACGGGCAGGCCGGGCTGCCGCCGCCGGGCTTCCAGCGCGATCTGGAGGCCTTCGTCGGTGAAGGTCGGCGGCAGGCGTACGTCGACGACGGCGACGTCCGGCCGCTCGTCGAGCAGCGCCTGCCGCAGTGCGGGGCCGTTGTCGACCGCGACGACGTCGAAGCCGTGTTCCGTCAGCGTCCGGGTGAGCCCGTCGCGGAGAAGGAAGAGGTCTTCGGCGAGGACAACGCGCACGGGATCTCCAACGTCGCAGTGGTGGGGCCGCCCGGCGGACTGTGCAGGGCGAGCGTTCCGTCGAAGGCGGCCAGGCGGCCAAGGATGCCGCGCAGCCCGCTGCCCCCGCCGGGGTCGGCGCCGCCCCGGCCGTCGTCGGCCACCTCGGCTCGCAACCGCGTGCCGTCGTGGCCGAACCGGATCGTCACAGTACGCGCGCCGGCATGCTTGCCCGCGTTGGCCAGCAGCTCGGCGACGGCGAAGTACGCCGCGGACTCCACCGGCGCGGGTGGCCGCCCGGCGACGGTGGATTCCACGTGCACGTCGAGCGGGCTCTCCAAAGCCAGCGAGCGTACGGCGTCGGGCAGGCCGCGATCGGCCAGCACCGGCGGCAGGATGCCTCGGACCAGGTCGCGGAGTTCTTGCAGGGCGCGTTCGGAGTTCTCGCGTACTTCGAGGAGCAGCAGCCGGGCCCGCGTCGGATCGGACTCGACCAGCCGGGTGGCGACGTCGAGGGTCATGCCGAGCGCGACCAGCCGCGCCTGGGCTCCGTCGTGCAGGTCCCGCTCGATGCGGCGTACCTCGGCCGCGTGGACGTCGAGCACCTCGGCGCGCGAGCCGGCGAGCTGGCGGACGCGGCGGGTCAGCTCGACGCGGCCGGGGGTGAGCAGCAGCCGCGTCCAGCGCGCGTGCAGCCGCAGGACGGGCGTGGCGAGGACCGCCCCGAGGACGGCGAAACCCACCCCGAGCAGGGCGGCCAGCAGCATCGTGGTCGTGCTGGTCACGGGGATGAACGCGTACCAGTTGCCGCCGCCGAGCCGCCGCCAGAGCAGCGGCTGGACGAGCGCCCCGAAGACGCCGTAGAGCAGGAAGGCGTTGGGAATCGCCAGCAGCAGGCCGCCGGCCAGCGGATCGAGGATCGCCCAGCGGAGGTCGCGCCAGAAACCGGCCTCGCCCAAGATCAGCCGGGTAGTCCACATCGGACGACGTGACGCTGGATCAGCGGCGGACCTACCCCCCGGCGATGGTCTGGCCGGGGCGAGCGGTTCGCCGGTCTCCGACCGGACCCAGCCTCGGGCCCGATCGGACCAGCGGCGCAGCCCGCTCGCCGCCGACGGCAGCAGCAGATAGCCGAGCCCGGTCGGCAGCAGCCCGACGGCGACGACGGCGTACGCCCCGAGCAGTCGGGTC
>NZ_JBFBAZ010000121.1:0-24502 GCF_040682475.1 Hamadaea sp. NPDC051192 | reverse complement strand
TAATTCTGGCTATGCGCCGTCTGGGTTGGACGAGCGGGCGCAACGCCGGGTGCTTGTGATTCGCGTGGGTGGGTGGTGTCGGTGGTGGACGAGGCGGGAAAGGGTCGCCGGGGCCGCCAACTCCCGCCTAGATCAACTCACGGCCGGTGATCTTGAACCGAAAACGTCGCCATAGCGACGGGAACCATCCAAGATCACCGCCAGCGCCGACGACCCATGGCCGCGCCCGCGCGGGCCGGCGCCGCGAACGCGGCCAACGCCCGCGAACGCGGCCAGCGCCGCGAACGCGGCCAGCGCCGCGAACGCGGCCAACGCCCGCGAACGCGGCCAACGCCCGAAGCTGTGCCCCGGGCGTCAGACCTTCGCCTTGGCCCGGCTCGTCGCCCGCTTCTTCGGCGTCGCCTGCACCGGGACCTCCGTGACGAGGTGTCGCAGGAAGGCACCGGTGTGCGACTCGGGCAGCGCGGCGATCTGCTCGGGCGTACCCTCGCCGACCACTGTGCCGCCGCGGTGCCCGCCCTCGGGGCCCATGTCGATGATCCAGTCCGAGCTCTTGATCACGTCGAGGTTGTGCTCGATCACGATCACCGTGTTGCCCTTGTCGACCAGACCCTGGAGGACCAGCAGCAGCTTGCGGATGTCCTCGAAGTGCAGACCCGTGGTCGGCTCGTCCAGCACGTAGACCGTCCGCCCGGTCGACCGCTTCTGCAGCTCGGCCGCGAGCTTGACGCGCTGCGCCTCGCCGCCGGACAGGGTCGGCGCCGGCTGACCCAGCCGGACGTAGCCGAGCCCGACGTCGACCAGCGTCTTGAGGTGCCGGTGGATCGCCGGGATCGCCTCGAAGAACCCGGACGCCTCCTCGATCGGCATCTGCAGGACCTCGGCGATCGTCCGGCCCTTGTAGTGAACCTCCAGGGTCTCCCGGTTGTACCGGTCGCCCTTGCAGACCTCGCACGGGACGTACACGTCCGGCAGGAAGTTCATCTCGATCTTGATCGTGCCGTCGCCCGCGCAGTTCTCGCAGCGGCCGCCCTTGACGTTGAAGGAGAACCGGCCCGGCCCGTAGCCGCGTACCTTCGCCTCCGTGGTCTCGGCGAACAGCTTGCGGATGTTGTCGAACACCCCGGTGTAGGTCGCGGGGTTCGACCGGGGCGTACGCCCGATCGGCGACTGGTCCACCCCGACGACCTTGTCCACGTGATCGAGCCCGGTGACCCGCGTATGCCGGCCGGGCACCAGCCGAGCGCCGTTGATCTGGTTGGCGAGCACCGCGTGCAGGATGTCGTTGACCAGCGTCGACTTGCCCGACCCGGAGACGCCGGTGACCGAGATCAGCTGGCCGAGCGGGAACGACACCGTGACGTTGTGCAGGTTGTGCTCCCGCGCCCCGACGACGGTCAGCTCGCGGCCCTTGGTCTGCGGCCGCCGCCGGGTCGGTACCGGGATGAACCGCCGCCCGGAGAGGAAGTCGCCGGTGATCGACTCCTCGTTCTTGAGCAGATCGTCGTACGTGCCGGAGTGCACGATGAACCCGCCGTGCTCCCCCGCGCCCGGGCCGATGTCGACCACCCAGTCGGCCGTCTTGATCGTGTCCTCGTCGTGCTCGACGACGATCAGCGTGTTGCCCAGGCCGCGCAGCCGGACGAGGGTCTCGATGAGCCGGTGGTTGTCGCGCTGGTGCAGGCCGATCGACGGCTCGTCCAGCACGTAGAGCACGCCCACCAGGCCCGACCCGATCTGGGTGGCGAGCCGGATGCGCTGCGCCTCGCCGCCGGACAGCGAGCCGGCCGGGCGGTCCAGTGACAGGTAGTCCAGGCCGACGTCGAGCAGGAACTGCAGCCGGGCGTTGATCTCCTTGAGCACGCGCTCGGCGATCATCTTCTGCCGGTCGGTCAGCTCCAGGTCCACGAGCAGCTGCGCGGCCTCCCCCACCGACAGGTTGCAGACCTCGGCGATGCTGTGCCCGGCGATGGTGACCGCGAGCACCTCGGGCTTGAGCCGGGTGCCGCCGCAGGCCGCACACGGCACCTCGCGCATGTAGCCCTCGTACTTCTCGCGGCTCCACTCGCTCTCGGTGTCGGCGTGCCGCCGCTCCAGCCACGGGACGACGCCCTCGTAGCCGGCGTAGTAGGAGCGCTCGCGCCCGTACTTGTTCCGGTAGCGGACGTGGACCTGGTTCTCCACACCGTGGAGGATCAGCTTCTGCGCCTTGGCCGACAGCGCCCGCCAGGGCGTGTCCAGGTCGAATCCCTGCTCCTCGCCGAGGGAGCCCAGCACCTGGATGAAGTAGTCGAAGGTGTGCCCGCTCGCCCACGGCGCGATCGCGCCGTCCCGGATGGACTTCTCGTCGTCGGGGACGAGCAGCTCCGGGTCGACCTCCTTCTTCTGGCCGAGGCCGGTGCACTCGGGGCAGGCGCCGTAGGGCGCGTTGAACGAGAAGACCCGCGGCTCCAGGTCCTCGATCGCCAGCGGGTGCTCGTTGGGGCAGGCCAGGTGCTCGGAGAACTTGCGCTCGCGGTGCTCGTCGTCCTCGGGGAGGTCCACGAAGTCCAGCACCACGATGCCGGCCGCCAGGCCGAGCGCCGTCTCGATCGAGTCGGTCAGCCGCTGTTTGGCACCGGCCTTCACGGCGAGCCGGTCGACCACCACCTCGATGGTGTGCTTCTCCTGCTTCTTCAGCTTCGGCGCCTCGACCAGCGGATGCACCACGCCGTCGACCCGGGCCCGGGCGAAGCCCTTGGCCTGCAGCTCGGAGAACAGGTCGAGGTACTCCCCCTTCCGGCCGCGGACGACCGGGGCGAGCACTTGGAACCGGGTCCCGTCCGGCATCGCCAGCACGCGGTCCACGATCTGCTGCGGCGACTGCTTGGTGATCGCCTCCCCGCAGACCGGGCAGTGCGGCTCACCGACTCGGGCGTACAGCAGACGGAGGTAGTCGTAGACCTCGGTGATCGTGCCGACCGTCGACCGCGGGTTGCGGGAGGTCGACTTCTGGTCGATGGAGACCGCCGGGGACAGGCCCTCGATGAAGTCGACGTCGGGCTTGTCCATCTGGCCGAGGAACTGACGGGCGTAGCTCGACAGCGACTCGACGTAGCGGCGCTGGCCCTCGGCGAAGATCGTGTCGAAGGCGAGGCTCGACTTGCCCGACCCGGACAGCCCGGTGAAGACGATCATCGCATCGCGGGGCAGATCCAGGCTGACGTCACGCAGGTTGTGCTCACGCGCACCACGGATGATCAAACGGTCAGTCACCGCAAAAGCTCCTAGATCGGACAGGTGATGGCAGGCAGGGTCCCGCTGCGAGCGGACTGTATCCGGGAGGTATGACAAGAACGAGCCAAAGATTAGTCCGACCCGCGCCACCAGGCTAAAACAATAGCGGGTGGCTTCGGACACCTGTCCGAAGCCACCCGCCCCCGCCTGTCCTCAGGCGTGTCGTTCCCGCGCCCGCTGCCGGGCGGCCCGCTGCTCCTCCCGGAGGCGTACCGCCTTCCGCTTGCTCTCGTGCGCCAGCTCACGTTGCAGCCGCAGCCAGCTCGCCCAGCGACGGCCGGTCAGCTCGCCGTCGTCCAGCGCCGCCTGCACCGCGCAGCCCGGCTCGGTCGTGTGCGAACAGTCCGCGAACTTGCAGCGCAACGCCAGCGCGTCGACGTCGGAGAACGCCGCCACCAGGCCTTCCGAGCCGTCGAGCAGACCGACGCCCCGCAGCCCAGGCGTGTCGATGACCGCGCCGCCGCCCGGAATCGGGATCAGCGCCCGATGCGTCGTGGTGTGCCGGCCCTTGCCGTCCACTCGGCGTACCGCTTGAGTGGTCATGACGGTCGTGCCGGCCAGCGCGTTGACCAACGTCGACTTGCCCGCGCCGGACCGCCCGAGCAGCGCCGTGGTCCGGCCCTCGATCACGTGCGGCCGCAGCTCGTCCAGCCCCGCGCCGGTGTCCGCGCTCACCGC
Source organism: Hamadaea sp. NPDC051192 (assembly GCF_040682475.1). Classification (NCBI taxonomy): domain Bacteria; kingdom Bacillati; phylum Actinomycetota; class Actinomycetes; order Micromonosporales; family Micromonosporaceae; genus Hamadaea; species Hamadaea sp. NPDC051192. The sequence goes on along the minus strand of NZ_JBFBAZ010000121.1, from coordinate 20,548 downwards.
CAGCACCACCACGCCCGGCGCGATCTCCCGCACCTGGTCCACGATCGCGTCGGGATACCGCGTGACGTCCGCCTTGGTCAGCACCACCATCGGCTCGGCCCCCGAGTCCCAGGCCAGCGCCAGCAGACGCTCGATACGGCCCAGGTCCGGTCCGCTGTCCAGCGGCTCGATCACCGCCGCCGTGTCCATGTTCGCGGCCAGGACCTGCCCGCTCGCGTCCTTGTCCGCGGTCCTTCGCATGATCTGGGTACGCCGCGGCAGCACCGCCTCGATGGTGGTACGCCGGTCCGGCCAGTCCCGCACCACGACCCAGTCGCCGGTGCACGGCAGCAGCACCGAGTCCGCCGCGGCCTGGGCCATCACGCCCCCGCCGAGACTGGCCCGGTCGGCGCCCTGCGTGGTCAGCACCGTGCACACGCCGCGATCCACCCGCAGCACCCGGCCCGGGCGCGCGTCGATCCGGTCGAACGGCGCGTACGCCGCCGCAAAGTGGTCGTCCCACCCCAGCGCTCTCATCTGCCTCGTTTCCTTTTCAGCCATTACCCCCCATGGTCAAGCGCGCCCGGCTCCGGCGCACCCCAATTTCCCCAGCCCGGCCGCGTACGCTCGGCGAATGGCCGCTCTTCGGGTCCGGAGCCGCTCCGTCGGCCCCGCCGACAACATCGCGTACCTGCTGACGTGCGAGTCGACCGGCGAGCAGTTGCTGATCGACGCGGCCAATGAGCCCGGCCGCCTGTTCGACCTGGTCGGCGACGGCGGCTTGGCCACCATAGTGACCACTCATCGCCATGCCGACCACTGGCAGGCGCTGGCCGCGCTCGCCACGAAGACCGGGGCGCGCCTGCTCGCGCATCCGCTGGACGCTGCCGCGCTGCCGGTCCCCACCGACCCCGTCCACGACGGCGACGTGATCACGGTCGGCGCAGTGGATCTCGAGGTGATCCACCTCGTTGGGCATACGCCCGGCTCGATCGCGCTGCTGTACCGGGGCGACCCACCGCAGATCTTCACCGGCGACAGCCTCTTCCCCGGTGGCGTCGGCAACACCTGGGGCGACTCGGCCGCCTTCGCCACCCTGATCGACGACGTCACCGCCAAGGTCTTCGACCGGCTGCCCGACGAGACCGTCGTCTGGCCGGGCCACGGCAAGCCGACGACGCTCGGCGCCGAACGTCCCTCGCTCCCCGAGTGGCGCGCCCGCGGCTGGTAGCACCCGCTACGGGATGATCCCGGCCGCGCGCAGCCGGTTGGTGGCCGCGCGATCCACGCTCACCCTGGCCGCCGTGCCGGAGCCACCGCCCGCGTCCGCCCCCGTCACCACGGCGACCAGCAGCAACGGCACCAGCAGGAGCCGGACCGTCATGGCCCAGCAGGCCCGGTAGCCGACGCGGCCGCCGTCGGCGTTCCGCACGAGCTGCGTACCGGTCAGGACGCCGCCGAGTGCCCGGCCGTCGCCGAAGAACAGTCCGTAGAGCACGGGCACGGCCACGACGACCGCTGCCATCAGACCGACGAGCAGCCCGGCCGAGATCTTCCCCGCCGAGTACGCCACGGCAGCCGCCACCAGACCGAGGCAGCCGAGCACGGCGTACACGATGAAGTCGATGAGCCAGGCGAGGAACCGCAGGCCTTCGCCGGCCTTGATGTAGACGGTGCCGTCGTGGAACGTGGCGAACCGCTTGGCGGCCTTGGGCCCCAGCAGCTCCGCGGCCTGCTCCCGGACGAGGTCGAGCCGGGTCGTCGGCCGGCGGGACGCGTGCGTCGTCACGGGCGTGATCATAAGCTGCGTGATCATCAGGAGAACCGGTTCACCGAGCCTGGTGTCGGCGTTCCACACGGTGGGACCCCGATAACTCGGCGATTTCCCCTCATGGTCTGATATGGAGTCCAATGTGCTCGGATGACCGGCGTACGCCTGTGGATGGTGACTTGATGCTCAATCGAACGACCTCCTGGATTCACGAGTCCTGGCTGGTCGCGAACCAACAGCCCGACTCCCCCGCCGTACGCCTCGGGCACGTGGCGAAGAGTAGCGCCGATTCCGAGTCGGCCAGTCCGGCCCGGCGGGTGTCCGAGTTGGTGTCCTCGGAGCAATCCCTGCTCGACGACGACCTGACGACTGCGATCCTGGCGGCGTTCCAGCCTCGCCGCGGCGACCTGGCCACCCTGGAATCCGGTGACCGGGAGCAGCTCACGGCGTTCCTTCGCGAGCACCATGGGGCGTCCGTGGTGACCGAGTTCCGGGGCGAGCCGTTCGAGGGTCAGCTGGAATCCAGCAGCTTCTGGGATTTCCTGACGCCGGAGGAACGCTGCGTGATGACGAACGCGCTGGAGGAGGGCTACCTCACCGAGGTCATCCCCGACTTCCTCCGGGAGGCGGACACCGATGCGCTACGCGTGCTGGTTCCGCACTTCGCCACCATCGTGGCCGACCTGATCGAACGCGAGATGATCGAGATCCGCGAAGCCGACGACGGCGACTGGGACGCCGCCCAGCCGATGACCGAGGCCGAGATCCAGGCGACGCTGGCCGACCCCGGTGCCTGGCTGCCGACCGAGGACGAGCCCGCGCGGCGCGTCATGCTCCGAGCCCTCGCCGGCTAGCACTGACCACTCGGGCCGTTACTGCTCGTACGCACGGATACGCGCAGCTCAGCCGTTCATCTCCAAAGTGGACTAACAATGGAAGCTCCAATTAGGATCCGCCGGTTGCCTAGCAATCGACGGAGGAGCAGTGGCGAGCAAGGAAGAGCTGAAGGCGGCGATCCACGCGGCGTTCGACCAGGTCGTGCCGGACGGCTCGAGCTACACCAAGGTCTACGCCTCGGACATGAAGCAGCGGAACTTCATCGTCTACCAGAGCACCACGGTCTACAACTACGCGGTCGGCTTCAAGCCGGGCGGGACCGAGCTGGTCATCGTGCCGGTCGACGAGGACGGCGGCCAGGTGACGGCCGGCCAGCCGGTGACGATCACCGACGAGAACCGGGGTGCCGTGAAGAAGCGGGATCTCCAGGGTCGCTTCGTCGTGTCGACGAAGGACGGGCAGAAGTTCCGGCTGGCGGTGATCCCGTCGGTGCCGAAGATCACCGCCGCGTTCTACCAGCTGCCGGTCGACCAGAAGGACGAGTACGAGGCCTTCCAGCTGGTCAAGGCCGCGATCGCGGGCTGACCGCGAACCGGATCGCCGTACCCGGGCGGGCCTGTGCGACGAGGCTCAGGTCGTCCGGGTGGACCACGCCGACGACGGGATAGCCGCCCGTCGTCGGATGGTCCGCGAGCATGATCACCGGCTGACCGTCCGGCGGCACCTGCACCGCGCCGGGCAGCATCCCCTCACTCGGGAGCTCGCCGTCCCGGGTCCGCGCGAGCACCGGTCCGCGCAGCCGCACACCCACGCGGTCACTCGCGGGGTCCACGGCGTACTCGCCCAGGGCGGTCAACTCGAACCAGTCGTCGCGCGGCCCCGGCAGGAGGCGTACCAGGGCTGTGGCGGGCGCAGGGCTCCGCGGTGCCCAATCCACTTCAGCTGGTACGCCCAACGGCGCGCCCAGAGGCAGCAGGTCGCCGACGGCCAGCCGGGGCGGGCCGAGGCCGGACATGGTGTCGGTGGATCGACTGCCGAGCACGGGTTCGACCGCGATCCCGCCGGCCACGGCGAGATAGCTGCGTACGCCTTCCGCAGCCGCCCCCAGCGACAGCACTCCCCCAGCCGGGACGTGCACGGGCCGGTCCACAGTCGATGGTCGGCCGTCGACGCGTACGGGGCACAACGCGCCGGTGACCGCGGCCCAGCGTGCCTCGGTGAAGCGGAGATCGACGCCGAGCAGCGTCGTCTCGATCCCGGCCAGTTCCTCGGGGTTGCCGGCGAGCCGGTTGGCCAGCCGCAGGGCGGCCCGGTCGGCCGCACCCGAGCGGGGCACCGCCAGGCTCGCCAGCCCGGTACGCCCGAGGTCCTGGATCGTGCTGAGCAGACCCGGCCGCAGGACCTGGATCACGACGCCACCACGAACCGGACGCGCGTACCGGGGACGAGCCGGGCGGGCGGCGTACGCCGTTCGTCCCAGAGGCGTACCGAGGTGTGGCCGACGACCCGCCAGCCGCCAGGCGAGCGACGCGGGTAGACGGCCGCGTAGCCGCCCGCGAGGGCGACGCTCCCCGCCGCCACCGCCGTACGCGGACTGCTCAGCCGCGGCACGTGCAGCCGTTCGGGCACCCCGGTCAGGTACGCGAACCCGGGCGCGAAGCCGCAGAAGGCGACCCGGAGGTCGGCCCCGGTGTGCAGGGCGACGACCTCGTCCGGCGTGCAGCCCGCGTACTGGGCGACGTCGTCGAGGTCCGGCCCGTCGTAGCGCACCGGGATCTCCACGATCTCGCCGACGGCGGCCGGCGTCCCGCCCGGCGTGAAGCCGTCGAGCACCGCCCGGAGGGCGGCCTCGGACAGCCCGGCGCAGTCGAGCAGCACGGTCCGGGCGCCCGGGACGAGGTCGGCGACCTCCGGCAGCGCCCGGTCCCGCAGGTAGGCGTACACCTTCTCGGGAGACTCCTCGGGAGACTCCGTCTCGACCAGCCACCCGGTCAGGCCGACCGGCAGAATCCTCACCTCTGAATCATGCCGGGTCGGCGAGTCCGAGCGGATCAGGCGACGGCCGGTTCCGGCAGCAGTTGCTTGGGCACCGGAGGGTCACGGCGACGATTCCGATCACGTACGCCGTCACGGTCACCACGAAATAGAGGTGGACGACGACATCGGGCCAGGCGTCGAGCCATTTCGCCACGTCGGTCTCGTCGCTGCCGAAGATCCCGGCCAGCCACTGCCAGAACGAGTTCACCGCGGGCGAGAGCAGCCCGATGATCGCGAGGTTCAGCCAGACGAGGTGGTTGCGGATCGGCAGGCGGGTCAGCAGGAAGAAGAAGCCCACGAACCAGAGCAGGTCGCAGAGGTAGGGCGCGGCGTCGGTGGCCCAGCCGGTATCGCCGGTCCACTGGGTGTAGCCCCAGGTGAACCGGCCGAGATCGGTCTGCGGCCAGAACACGAAGTTCGTGACGTCGGCGCCTTCGAGTTTCGCCACGAGGGCATGGCTGCCCTCGTGGCGAATCGTCCCGAAGATCTGGTAGACCGGGTATCCCAGCAACCACCAGAGGTCGGCGCGGCGAAGCTTCCAGACGGGAAGGTCGGAGTCGGTCATGCCTCCATTGGCCGCCGTCGACGCCTAGATCGCTGCCTGGTTGCCGACACCGTCAGCTACACGGCGTACCTCCGCAGACGTCGACGACCTGTCCAGTGAGCAGGAAGGTGGCCTTCTGCTGCTGCGCCTCCGGCTGCGAGCGCGGGAACGAGTGCGGATCCTGGCCGTACTCCGGCCCGGAGGGGGCGAGGTTCGTCGGCGGCAGGGCGGCGGCGAGACCGCTGTTCCACACGACGATCGCGGAGCCGGCGTACGGGTAGCTCCGGATGGGCCGGATGCCCCAGAACGGCTCGACCTCGTCCGACCAGCCGTCGGCCAGCGCCGGGACGTGCAGCCGGGCGCCGATCGTCCGCGCCTCGACCTCGGCCGCTGCCGGGGACACCTGATGGTCGCCGAAGGCCACGTGCATCAGCATCTGGTGGACGGGCGTACCGGGCAACGGGTCGCGCGTCAGGTGCTGGGCGTAGCCGTTGGCCTCGGCCCGGTCCCAGAGCATCTGCAGCAGCCCGAAGATGAGCTGCTGGTCGGCCGGGTCCGGATACGCCGAGTCCATGATCTGCTGGAACGGCGCGAAGTCCACACTGCGCTGAAGCAGCGTGCTGTAGTTCATCGCCGGCACGCCCAGCACCGAACGCGTCCAGTCCTGGGCGACGGCGGTCAGCGCGCCGCCGTTGATGCCGCCCTGGCTGTTGCCGTCGTAGTGCATCCCCCCGGCGAGGTCCAGCAGCGAGTTCCCGGTCCCGTCCTGGAAAGCCGGATTCGCGGCGAACCCAGCCGGGTGGGCCATGAGCCGCCCGAGGAACAGGAAGTCCAGGTAGCTCTGCTGGAGCCGGTCGGCGACCGCGGCGAACCGGGTGAGGTCGCCGAAGACGCTCGCCACGAACGGCACGTCGGCCGCGGCCATCCCGATCCAGCTCGTGGCGCAGAACAGGAAGTCCTGCCCGTACGCCATGTCCTTGACGTTGCCCGCGTTGATCTCGGTCGGCGCGCCGAGCAGTCCGTGGCCGTAGAGCGACAGGTGGGCCGGGCTGGCGGCGGTCGCACTGCGGGGCAGGTTGCAGACGAAGTCCGCGGCGATCGTGGCGCCCGACGGCGTCGGTACGGCGTCCGGCTCGGCCGAGTCGTAGTGCAGCCGTGATCCGGGACCGCCGGTTCCCGTCAGGTAGCTGGGCACGCTGACCGTGCCGCGGATCTGCCGGGCGATGCGGGCGTCCTGCGCCGGGGTGAACTCGGTGACCCCGGTGACCTGGTACGCCGGCGCGGCCGAACCGAGCGCGGCGGACGCGCTGTCGCGCATCCCAAGTAGCCGGCCGGTCAGGTTCTCCCCGCTCGCGACGGTGAAGTCCCACGCGAGGAACAGGTCGTGCCGCTTCACTCCGGCCGTGGTCAGCTCGGCGAGGAGGCGCTTGACGTCCTGCTTACGGGGATCGCGGGGTTCCGGGCCGTTGCCGGTGACATAGGACGCGAACGCCTCGGGCGCCGGGATCCGGGCTCCGGCGCTGTCGCGCAGGTTCCGCAGCGCCACGACGTACCGGGTGCCTTCGGCCAGCGCGACGGCCGGCCGGATGATCAGCACCTGCCGGTCCGGTCGAGCCGCCGAGTGCGCGTCCAACTCGGCCCAGAACGGCGTACGCTCGCCGGTCCGGGTGTTCAGCAGCACGATCGGGGCGTCGCGGTCCAGCGAGCGGCCGATGTCGGTCACCGGCGGGATGCCGCTGCGGACGACGTCCACGCCCGGTACGCGGACCAGGATGGGCGTACCGGGGCTGAAACCGTCCTGCCGGTTCCACTCGGCCGGGTCGATGTGCGTACCGGCGACGGAGGCTGGCATCTGCTCGGCGGTGAGACTGACCCGGCGTCCGGTGGCGCTGCTCGGGTCGCGGACGGTGAACAGGTCGTTGGGGAACGGCAGCAGGCAGGCGGTGTCGTCGTAGGGGTCGCAGGCGGCGGGGTGCTGGGGCGGTTGAGCGGCGGCGGCGGGACCGGCCAGGACGAGGCCGGTCACCGCCACGATCGCCAGCACGACGCGCGCTGTCCGGGCGGGGGTCACACGCATCTCCTTTGATGACGGGAGTGGTGCAGCCGTTCATACGCCTTCGGCTCAGCGGCCCGCAAGGGTCAGCCGGTCGACCGCCTTGTCGGCGTCGAGGATCAGCAGTGCGCGTACCAATGTGGAGGAATGGATGGTGGTCTCGCCGCGCTGGAACATCAGCGCGAGCGCGTCGCGAAGCGCGGTGGCCTGGCTGACCAGGGCTTGGGCGGCGCGCAGCGCGCGGTAGGTCTCGTCCTGCCGGGCCGGGTTGACGCGGGCCAGATTCTCCAGCAGCGCGCTGTAGCTGTCGACGACGTCGGCCTCCGCCCGGGTCAGGGCGGGCATGCGCAGTATCTCGTCCATCGTCAGGCCGCCGTCGCGAGGTTCTTGCGATCGCGCAGCACCACGTCGACGAGCCCGTACGCGACCGCGGCCGGGCCGTCCAGCACGTGCGGGCGAGACAGGTCGTCCCGGATCTGCTCGGCGGTCCGGCCGGTGTGCTCGGCGAGGATCGCCTCCAACGCCGCACGCTGCCGGAGCAGTTCCTGGGCCTGCACCTGGAGATCCTGGGTCGCGCCCTGCTGAACGTCGAGCGACGGCTGATGGAGAGTGACCCGCGCGTTCGGCAGCATCATCCGCTTGCCCTTCGCGCCCGCGGCGAGCAGCATCGCCGCCTCCGGCCCGCACTGGCCCACGCACACCGTCTGCACGTCGCTGGCCAGGCTGCGGATCGTGTCGTAGACGGCGAGCATCGCGGTCAGCGAACCGCCGGGCGAGTTGATGTACACCCCGATGTCCCGGCCCGGATTGTCGGCGTCGAGGTAGAGCAGCTGGACGAGGACGTCGTTGGCGGTCTGGTCGTCCAGCGCGGTGCCGAGGAAGACCACCCGGTCGCCGAAGGCCTTGGAGTACGGGTCCAGCTGGTACTCGGAGCGGGCGGTCCGTTCATTGATCATCGGGAGGTGGCTCATGGGAACGACTCCTAATTTGTACAGGACGTAAGTTCTGTACAGAGCGTACCATCTGAGGGGTGACCCATGAAGTCCCGGTGACGCAGGCCCGCGCCGAGTTCGCCGACCTCGTCAACCGCGTCGTCTACGGCGGCGAGCGGGTGGTCGTGACGCGCCACGGAAAGCCGATCGTCGCCCTCGTCTCCGCGGAGGACCTGGACCGGCTGGAGGCGGCCGACCAGCCGCCGATCCGGCTGACCAGCGACACCGCGGGCGCATCGGAGGCCACGCCGACCCGGCGTCAGTTCGGGCTCACCGCCGAACACCGCCCGCCCGGCGGATACCCGCGCTGACCGCCGCGCCGAAAAGCCCGCGCGGCAACCCGAGGCTGGTCGCACAATGACGGTCATGCAGGCGCTCCTTCACCTCCAGCTGACCGCCGACGACCTCACCCTGCGGGCGACGACCGAGGCCGACCTCCCGGCGCTGGCCGCGACGCTCCCCGACGACGTCGAACTCAATCCGGCCCTGCCAGGTGCCGACGGCGACCCCCGGCTCGACCGCACGGCGCGGATCTATCAGCAGTACTGGCGGAACCGGGCCGACTCCAGGCCGGGTACCTGGACGCTGCCGTTCGTGGTGCTCCGCGACGGCCGCATCCTCGGCGAGCAGACGCTGGAGGCCCGGGAGTTCGGCCGGCTGCGTACCGTCGAGACGGCGTCCTGGCTGGTCACCGGGGCACGCGGGCAAGGCATCGGCAAACGCATGCGACGCGCCGTCTTGGCGCTCGCCTTCGATCACCTCGGCGCGCTGGTCGCGGAGACCGAGGCCTGGCACCACAACACCGCCTCGCTGGGCGTCTCGCGCAGCCTCGGCTACCTGCCCAACGGCGTCTACCGCCACGCCGACGGCGACGGGGCCGACGACATGGTCCGGCTGCGGCTGCCGATCGAGGCCTGGCGCGAGCAGCATGGCGGGCCGGCCGTCAAGATCGACGGATTGGCCGAGTGCCGGGACTGGCTGACCGCCTAGGCTTCACCACATGGCGGAGCTGGAGATCATCGAGCTGGACGACGTCGCCCGCCTCACGGACGTCGGCGAGCTGCTGCAACGCGTCTGGGGCGCGGACTCGCCCGACCAGATCCTCAATCTGTCCACCTTGCGCGCCCTCGCCCACGCCGGGAACTACGTCGTGGGCGCGTACCGGGACGGGCGGCTGGTCGGGGCCAGCGTCGCCTTCCGCGGCGACGACCACCTCCACTCGCACGTCACCGGCGTGGTCCCCGGTGGTCAAGGCGCGGGCGTCGGTCGCGCTCTCAAGCTCCATCAACGCGACTGGTCACTGCACCACGGCATCGCACGCATCCGGTGGACCTTCGACCCACTGGTACGCCGGAACGCGTACTTCAATCTGCGGAAGCTGGGCGCCGGGGCGACCGAGTACCTCGAAGACTTCTACGGCGCGCTGACCGACGGCATCAACGTCGGCGACCCGAGCGACCGGCTCTACATCTGCTGGGAGCTGGAGCAGCCGGTCGCCGACCCCGATCTGTCGGCGGCGACCCGATTCGTGGCGACGCCGGCCGACATCGAGGGCCTGCGCTCGGCCGACCCGGCCGCGGCGGCGAACTGGCGGTACGCCGTCCGCGAGGGACTGCAAGGGCCGATGGCGGCCGGTTGGACGATCGCCGGATTCACCGACGACGGGGCGTACGCGTTGAAGGAGCCGGCATGAAGCTGACCGGAATCGAACTGCGCCGGGTCGCGATGCCCCTGGTCGCCCCGTTCCGCACTTCGTTCGGCGTCGAGTACGCCCGAGACGTGCTGCTGGTCCGGGCGTACGGGCCGGACACCGAGGGCTGGGGCGAATGCGTCGCGATGGACGAGCCGCTCTACTCCTCCGAGTACGTCGAGGGCGCGGCCGACGTGATCCGCCGCTTCCTCGTCCCGGCGCTGGCCGGACTGGACACCATGGAGGCGCACACCGTCGAGCGCGCCTTCGCCCCGATCAAGGGGCATCCGATGGCGAAGGCGACAGTGCTGACCGCCGTCCTCGACGCGCAACTGCGCGCCTCCGGCATGTCGCTGGGCTCCTACCTCGGCGCCGTACGCCCAGCCGTCCCGTCCGGCGTCTCGGTCGGCATCATGGACTCGATCCCCGAACTGCTGGACGCGGTCGCCGGCTACCTCGCCGAGGGGTACCTGCGGATCAAGCTGAAGATCGAACCGGGCTGGGACGTCGAGGCGGTACGGGCCGTCCGCGAACGGTTCGGCGACGACATCCTGCTGCAGGTCGACGCCAACACGGCGTACACCCTGGCCGACGCCCGGCACCTGGCCCGGCTCGACCCCTTCGATCTGCTGCTCATCGAACAGCCGCTCCCGGAAGACGACGTACGCGGTCACGCCGAACTGGCGCGCGTTGTGCGTACCCCTATCTGCCTGGACGAGTCGATCACCTCCGCGCGAGCCGCGGCCGACGCCATCGCGCTGGGCGCGTGCTCGATCGTGAACATCAAGCCGGGCCGGGTCGGCGGATATCTGGAAGCACGGCGCATCCACGACGTGTGCGCGGCCAACGGCGTGGCGGTGTGGGCCGGCGGCATGCTGGAGACGGGCCTCGGCCGGGCCGCGAACGTCGCGCTGGCCGCGTTGCCGGACTTCACGCTGCCGGGCGACACGTCCGCGTCGAGCCGCTACTACGCGCGCGACATCACGCGGCCGTTCGTCCTGGAAGACGGGCATCTCGCGGTCCCCACCGGGCCGGGGATCGGCGTCGATCCGGACCCGGACGCGCTGGCCGACGCGACCACCGCGACCGAGGTGCTGAGCTTGGCACGGTAGACGATCGCGCGTCCTGGGTAGAGGTCCGGTGTGGACCTCAACAAGGACGCTCAGATCGACACCGGTCAGATCGAGGATCGGCGCGGCGCGGGTGGCGGCGGGTTGAGCGGTATTCCCCTGCCGAGCGGACGCGGCGGCTGGATCGTCACCATCGTCTTCCTCCTCATCGCCCTCGCGGGCGGCGGCGTGCTGGGCGGCAACATGCTCAGCGACGGCGGCGACTCCGGCGACCTCGCGGCGAAGTGCGCGGCGTCGAACCCCAATCGGCTCGACGAGCCGGACTGCCGCAGCGCGCTGTTCGTCACGTCCATTCAGGACTATTGGCAGGACACGCTGCCCGCGACCGCCGGCAAGCAGTACCAGCAGGCCAAGACGGTCTTCTTCAGCCAAGCGGTGAGCACCGGCTGCGGCCAGGCCGACTCGTCGGTGGGCCCGTTCTACTGCCCGCCGGACGGCAAGGTCTACATCGACCTGTCGTTCTACGACGAGCTGGAATCGCGGTTCGGCGTTCGCGGCGTGTTCGCCCAGGCGTACGTGCTGGCCCATGAGTACGGCCACCACGTGCAGAACCTTCTCGGCGTCGGAGTCGGCGGCCAGGGCGACTCGGTCCCGGTCGAGCTGCAGGCCGACTGCTACTCCGGGGTCTGGGCCAAACACGCGACGCAGACCACCGACGCCAGCGGCCGTCCCCTGATCAAAAGCCTGTCGCAAGCCGACATCCAGTCCGCCCTGGACGCGGCGGCAGCCGTCGGGGACGACACGATCCAGCGCAAGACGACCGGGCACGTCGACGAATCGAAGTTCACGCACGGTTCGGCGGCGCAACGGCAGCACTGGTTCAGCACCGGGTACGAAGGCGGCGATCCCAAGGCCTGCGACACGGTCAACTCCTGACCGCACGCGTCCTCATCCCGTCGGCTCCTCGTCCCGGAACGAACCTGTCAGCAACGAGCGGCAGCGGTACGATCGCCGCCTGTCCGATGTGATCGGTAATCCGTTCGAGGCAAGCGGGATTAATCCGTTCGAGGCAAGCGGGATGAGGAGCCTGTGGCTGATGCCGCCGAGTATCTGGAGCCGTCGCCGCAGTCTGCTCGACAGCAATGGAAAGCGATCGCGCACCGCTCCGACGCCCCCTCCGGGAGGCAGGTCGTCTTCAGCCCGGTAGAGACGATCATGTGCCTGGCCGCCGGCTTTCTGGTCGATCACAGCAAGTTCGGCAGCAGCTCAGCACCGCGCGCACCGTTTCCCGTGCCGCAACTCGCCGCACTGTTCCATCGCCCGAACAGCAGCATCCTCGCGAAGATGGCCAACCTGGACGGCAGCCGGTCGCACGGCGGCCGCCACGATCTCGACGTCACACGGCACCTGCTGGGCACGCCTGGGCTGCTGGCTCATATCTACTGTCGGCTGCTCGATGCGGCTCGCGACGTCGGGATCGGACCCGAAGAACTGCCCGACTTCCTCGGCCTGGAAGCGACGGCCGGCGACCTTCTCGGGCAGGACGAACTGGATCACAACGAGGTCGAGACATCGGTCCAGGAACAGTCCCGTTCGCTGGCGACCGTCTCTGGCCTGGAGAGTCGGGTCACCGAGCAACTGCTGGTCGCGAAGGCGAGAGTGGGGCAGCACGTGTTCGCCGGCGCCGTGCTGCGGAACCATGGTCACCGGTGCGGTTTCTGCGGACTCGCCGTCACCGCTGGCGGCGTCCGCGCTCGCCGCATGCTCGTCGCCAGTCACATCAAACCGTGGCGGGCCAGCACCACGGAGGAACGGCTGGACCCGGCCAACGGCCTCGCCGCATGCCCGACCCATGACGTCGCCTTCGACACCGGCCTGATCACAGTCAACGGCGGACTGCGCATCCATGTGAAGCCGGAACAGGTGCACGCGGCGCGCCAAGATCCGGCGGTCGCCGCCGTCTTCGGCCGGCCACCATTACGCGATCGGATCGTTCTGCCGCCGGGCGCGACACTGCCCGGCGGCGCGTATCTCCAGTGGCACCACCAGAACATCTACCGCGCTGAGCTATCGCCATAACCGGTCTCAAGGCGGTTCGGGCCGTGCTTCGTAGATGCGCCCGTTGGGGCTGGTCCAGTGGAAGTGGCCGGTTTCGGGTTGGCTGAGCTGAAGCCGCCCTCGTGTTTTTAGCCGATGGTGGTGCCCGCAGAGCAGCCCGAGATTTCGTGCCGCGTACGCCCACCGTCGGCGTGGTCGGCGGTGTGGACGGTGTCGCAGGATCTTGCCGGTGCGGTGCAGCCGGGTGCTCGGCAGGAGACGTCTCGGGGTTGACCCAGCTGCGCAGCTTCGCGTTGGGGAAACGGGCGGCCTCGTGGTCCTGCGTGGGCGGGCAGGGGTTCGGTCGGCCGGTCGGTCGGTCGGTCGGCCGGTCGGTCGGTCGGTCGGTCGGCCGGTCGGTCGGTCGGTCGGTCGGTCTGCTTGCGCTGGGGTGGCATGGTTTCGCGCGTCGGCCCGGCGTTGGTCGGGCGAGCCGGCCGGATCGACGCCGCGTCGTCCGCTGGAACGATCTCCGGAAGCCCAGATACCTTTCCCCGCACCGGTTCGGTACGTGACCATCCGGAAGTCGGCCCGTTCACCGGCCGACGGTCAGCGGTGCCCGCGCCGCGCGGACCGACCACAGGTGCTGCGTGCGAGACAGGCCGGGCGCGGGTGACATCGTGAAACAGCGGGGCGCCGTCGTTGGTCCCGCGTCGTTGGTCCCGCGATCGTTGGCCCCGCGGTCGTTGGTCACGCGATCGTCGGCCACGCGATCGTCAGCCGATCCGTCGGCGGGTAGGCGGGTTCCGGGTCGGCCGTCCGTCGGTGGAACACGAGCTACCTCACCGGTCGCCCGTAGGGTCGATAGCGTTCCAGCGACGCTCGCGCCACACGGGCCAGCCGCCGACCCAGCAACGCTCGCACCGCGCTGGCCAGCCGCCGATCCAGTGTCCGAGCCGCCTTCCCCCGCAACGTCCACACCAGCCACCGGAGCAGAGTGCAGGGCTGGTCGGGCGCGGGTGACACCGTGAGACACCAGAGTGCCGTCGTCGTCATGGACCCGGTAACGCCACTGGATCGTCGGCTGCGGCGCGACCACGCCCCCCGCCGCCTCCGCGACCGCCGGATCCACCGGGTCCACCGGGTCCACTGGCGGAATGGCCTGGCCGCGTTGACCCGCCCCCGCCAGCGGACCCGCCTGAGCCGCCTGACCCGCGCTCTGTCCGGATAAGCGATAAAGGGCGGGAGTGCGGGTCTCGGACCCAGTGGGCACAATGGACGCCATGAGGCTCTGGGAGTACGCACGGCTGGAGTACCGCTCGGCGGGAACGCTCGGCAACGACCGGTTCCTGGACTGGGACGCCGTGTTCTATCACCCGGACGGGGTGCAGCGCTGGGGCACCGACGAGCGCTTCGACGACCTGCGTCACCTCAACCGGGCCGGTGCCGAGGGCTGGCAGTCGTACGACCGCAGCCCGGTCTACCACCACGGCGAGCCGCACCGCCTGTACGCGGTCACCTACTCGATGCGTCGCTCAGTGGATAACTGACCACTTTCCGTGTTCGTACACGTGTGCGAACATGGAAAGTGCCATGGAGTTCGTACCCGCGACATCCCGTCTGCTGGCGGCCAACCGGGCCGCCGCGGCGTTCTATGCCGCCCAGCTCCGGCACGTTCCGGCCGCCCGGCGATACCTGCGGGAACGCGGCATCGAGGCAGCCGCCGGATCGTGGTGGCAGCCCGGTTTCGCCCCGGCCACCTGGACGGCCGTCCTCGACCGGCTCACCGGGCTCGGCTTCACTCCGGAAGAGCTGCTGGCCGCGGGTCTGGTCCGGCGATCGCGGACCGGACGGCTCATCGACTATCTGCGGCAGCGGGTCGTCTTCCCCATCCACGACCAGCGCGGCAACGTCATCGGCTTCACCGGCCGGGACCTGTCCGGCCGTACGGACGCCCCCAAATATCTCAACACCCCGACGACCACGATCTACCACAAGGGCGAGGCGCTGTTCGGCCTCAGTCTCCAGCTGGCGCACCGGCGGCGGCGCGATCGGCGGCCGATCCGGGTCTTCGTCGTGGAAGGCGCGGCCGACGCCATCGCGGTGCACCGCATGGTTGCCGGGGGGTGCTCGCGCGAGCCGCCAGGAGTGCAGTCAGTCCACGCACGGGAGCAGCTGTTGCCGGTGGCGTTGTGCGGGATCGTCCTCACCGAGCACCACTTGCGGCTGCTGCGGAAGGCGATCGGCCCGACCGCCTCGCTCAGCCTCCTGCTCGACGGCGACGACGCCGGGCGGGACGCCTTCGAACGCTGGCTGCCGCTGCTGCGTACGTGGGCGGGGCCGGTCGACATCGCCACCCTGCCCGACGGCACCGACCCCGCGGAACTCCTGGTCCGGCACGGTCCTGAGGAAGCGCTGCGGATCGTCCTCGGCGCGCGGCGGCCGGCGCAACTGGCTCGGCTCGACCGCATCCTCGACCGGCTCGACCCGGGCGCGCTCGACCTCGGCGAGCCCGAGACTCGCGTACGCGTCTGGCGGGCCATCACGCCGTGCTTCCGGGACGACCCGACCCGCGGCGCCGACCTGGCCGACCTGGCCAGCTCCCGGCTCGGGCTGCCGCTCGGCGACGTGATGACCGGCGTCGTCAACGAAATCGCCTGACCCGCCGCCGTCGCCTGACCCGCCACCCTCGCCTGACCCGCCACCGCCGTTGACCCAGCCACCGCCGTTGATCATGGGGTTTCCGGTCACGACACACCGTCGAGACCACAGTTAACTCCATGATCAACGGAAAGGGGTGCAGGGGGAGGGGGGTCAGGGGAGGATGGTGAGGGCGCTGGGCGTACCGGTGAGGGAGGCTGATCCGTCGCGGCCGACGGTGACCGAGACGCGGCGACCGGCGACGCGCAGACCGCGGACCGTGAAGCCGCCGAGCGGCGCGCCGGCGAGCGGACGCAGCGTGATCTGCCCGCCGGGCACGTCCGGGCGCAGGCCCGACGCCGCGTGCACGATCGCGACGGCGCTCGCCGCCGACCAGGCCTGCGGCTGGCACGCGGCCGGGTAGGGCGTCGGGCGGCGAAGGTCGGTCCGGGCGTCGCCGCCGTGCAGCTCGGGCAGCCGATAGCCGACGGCTTCCGCCGCGGTGAGCAGGCCCTCCGTGAGCAGGGCGGCCGCGTCCGCGTGGCCCTCCGCGGCCAGCCCCGTCACGGCGATCGCGGTGTCGTGCGCCCAGATCGATCCACAGTGGTACGACAGCGGGTTGTAGCCGCCGTCCTGGTCGGACATCGTCCGCAGCCCGTAGCCGCCCGCCAGTTCCGGCGACGCCAGCAGCTCGGCGACCCGGGCCGACTCCTCGGCGGTCAGCATCCCGGTGCCGAGCAGGTGGCCGATGTTGCTCGTCAGGGCGTCGACCGGCTGCTTGGCGCGGTCCAGCGCCATCGCCGGGTACGCCCCGCGCGGGCCGTCCACCCAGAACGCCGACCGGAAGCGCTTGGACAGCTCGACGGCGTACGTGCGCCATTTGTCGGCGGCGGGCCGGCCGAACGCGTCGAGCAGCGCGGCCGCGTTCGTCGCCGCCTGGCAGGCGTACGCCTGGACCTCGGCGAGCGCGATCGGGGCTTCGGCGAGCCGGCCGTCGGCGAACCGCACGGCGTCGCCGGAGTCCTTCCAGCCCTGGTTGGCCAGACCGAGTCCACTGGTGTCGAGATACTCCAGGAAGCCGTCGCGGTCCGGGTCGGCGTACTCGTCGAGCCAGGTCAGCGCGGCTTCCAGGGTGGGCAACAGCTCCTCGACGACGTCCTCGGCGAGCCCCCAGCGCCAGGCGTCGTGCAGGAGGCTGATCCACAGCGTGGTCGCGTCGACCGTCCCGTAGTACGCCGGGGGCAGCGACAGCTCCTCCCCGTCGAGCGCCACGTGGAACTCGTGCCGCCGCAGCTCGTGCAGGATCTTCCCGGGGGCCTCCCCCGACCTCGGATCCAATGCCCGGCCCTGGCGGCGCGCCAGCGTACGCAGCGTCCCGGCGGCCAGCTCGGTGCCGAGCGGCAGCAGCATCCGGGCCGCCCACAGGCTGTCGCGCCCGAACAACGTCAGATACCAGGGCACTCCGGCGCCGAGGAAGACGTCCTCCGGCGTACCGGCCTCGGCCAGGCGCAACGATTCCAGGTCGTCGAGCGACTGCTCCAGCAGCCGGGTCAGCCGCCGGTCGTCGGCGACCAACTCGGGGCGCTCCCACTCGACCGGGCCGGCCGGCTCGATCAGGACGGCGCGCGGATCGCTGACCGTCGCCGCCCAGCTCACCTCGGTCGTCGATCCCGGCTCGACCATGATCGCCCAGCTCAGCTGGATCGTCGTGTCGGCGGCGTCGACCCGGGCGTCCGGTGCGGAGACGCCGACCGCCAGTCCGCCCTGCCGCCAGACCGGGCGGTCACCGTCCAGATGGACCGCGACCGGAGCGGTCAAGCCGCCCGACTTCACCGTCTCGATGGCGGCGAGATCGCAGGCCAGGTCGATGGTGAGGCCGAGAGTCACGGGCTCGTGCGAGGTGTTGGCGAACGTGACGCGCTCCGTCATCCCGTCGGCGGTCAGCCGGCGACGGCGCTCGACGCGTACGGTCGGGTCGGGTGACAGATCACCCAGCCAGGGCAGCAGCCCGACGAAGACGGCGGCGCCGGGCCCGGTGAGGCTGTGCGCGACCGCCACCGGTTCTCGACCGTCCACTCGCAGCACGGCTTCGGAGATCACCCGGTAGTCGGCGTGGAACAGACCCTGCGCACCGGTCGGCCGGAGCTGGCCGTCGGCGCCGCCGAGAGCCGAAGCGGGGGCGTGAACGACGCTCACGAGATCATGCAGGAGGGGTTGCACAGCAGCTCCTCGAATGCGGCGTTATCGGGGGGCGGTCCGACAACCGTAGACGCCGGTGATCGTCTATCCCAGCATTACGCGGCGGTTAGATCAGAGATCTTCGTGACGTGGCTCACACCACAACCCTGCTCACCTGCGGCGGAACCGCAGATCACGCCGGATCTGCCGGACCACGTTCCGGCCCGGAACACCCGTCACGCCTCCCCCGCCATGGGTCGCCGAACCGGCTTGATACAGCCCGCGGATCGGCGTACGCAGATCGGCGTATCCGGCGGCCGGGCGGCAGTGGAACATCTGGCCGGCGGTCAGCTCGCCGTGGAAGATGTTGCCGCCGACCAGTCCGTACTCCTCCTGCATCCGGTGCGGTCCGATCACCTGACGGCCCACGATCGAGGCCGTGAACCCGGGCGCGACCAGCTCCATGCGCTCGGTCAGCCGATCGGCGTACGCCGACAGCTCGTCGTCGAACGGAGCGGAGGCGAAGGTGTGCGGAACCCATTGGGTGAACATCGAGACGACGTGCTTGCCCTCCGGAGCCAGCGTCGGGTCGAAGACGCTGGGGATGCAGACGTCGGCGAACGGCAGAGTGGCCGGCCGGCCCGCGACTGCCTCCTGGAACGCGGTCTCCACGTCGTCGAGCGACTCCGACAGCACGATCGTGCCGCCGTGCACCGACGGGTCGTAGGACGGGTGCGCCGCGAACTCCGGCAGCCGATCGACCGCGAAGTTCACCTTCACCGTGCCGGACCGGGTCTGATAGGACTCGATGTCGGCCACGAAGTCCGGCGGCAGCTCGGCACGGTCCAGCAACCGCAGGAAGGAGATCTTCGGATGCGCCGTCGTGACGACGACCGGTGCCTCGATCTCCTCGCCGTCAGCCAGGACGACGCCGGTGACGCGACCGTCGCGGGTCGAGATCCGGGCGACCGGGGCCGACGTGCGGATCTCGGCTCCGAAACCGCGGGCCGCGGCCGCGAGCGCCTGCGTCACCGCGCCCATCCCGCCCCGAGGGAAGCCCCACGCGCCGGTCTGCCCGTCGACGGCCTCCCCGACGTGGTGGTGGAGCAGCACGTACGCCGTCCCGGCACTGCGCGGTCCGGCCCAGCCGCCGATCACTCCCGAGACGCTGAGCAGCCCCCGCATCGCGTCCGACTCGAACCGCTCCTCGACCAGATCGGCGACGCTGGTCGTGAACAGCCGCGTGAGATCGAACGCCGCGCGTACGTCGACCTTGCGCAGTTTCGCCCCGATCCGGGCCAGCCCCAGCAGGTCGCCGGGCCGCTTCGAGCCGACCTTCGGCGGTATCTCCTTCAGCAACGGCCCGACCAGGCCGCCGAGCCGGCTCATCCAGGCGTCCCACTGCTCGTAGGCGTCGGCGTCGCGCGGCGAGAACTTCGCGATCTCCGCGTACCGGTCAGCCGGGTCGTCGGCCAGCCGCAGCGCCCGGCCGTCGCGGCGCGGCGCGAAATACGGCCCCTGCGGGTACACGTGGTAACCGTGCTCGGCCAACCGCAGGTCGCGTACCATCCCGGGATCCAGCAGACTGACCACATAGGACAGCGAGGTCACCGCGAAGTCCGGTCCGAACGGCCGCTCGGTCACCGCCGCGCCGCCCACGACCTCGCGCCGCTCCAGCACCAGCACCCGCTGCCCGGCTCGCGCCAGGTAGGCGGCGGCCACCAGACCGTTGTGCCCACCTCCGATGATCAAGCAGTTGTACGCCATGGTGCAGTCTTGCGCTACTTTGGCGGTCGTGGAACCCTCCCCTCCGCCGCAAACTGTTACGCAGCCTCCATCGACGGTGTCGCAGGTCGAGTCCCAGGTCATGCAGAAGAAGAAGACCTGGCGGGATCGTGCGGGCAAAGCGGGCGCGGGCGTCGCCGTGGCGGCCGGCGCCACCAAGGTCGCCGGCGCGGGCAAACTCGTCGGCCTGCTCAAGGGCGTCTGGCTGTTCGCCCACTTCAAGACGGCGTTCACGATGCTGCTGTCGGTCGTCGGGTACGCCATCTTCTACGGCTGGTGGTTCGCGATCGGCTTCGTCCTGCTGATCTTCGTCCACGAGATCGGGCACGTCATCGTGCTGCGGTTCCAGGGAGTGAAGGCCAGCGCGCCGATGTTCGTCCCGTTCCTCGGCGCGTTCGTGAAGATCGAGGGCGAACAGCGCTCGGTGGCTCAGGAGGCGGCTTCGGCACTCGCCGGGCCGATCGCCGGTGTGGTCGGCACGATCGCCGTCCTCGCCGCGGCGCAGTCGAGCGGATCCCCGCTGTTGACGGCGTTGGCGTACTCCGGCTTCCTGATCAACCTGTTCAACCTGTTCCCGGTGCTGCCGCTGGACGGCGGCCGGGTCGCGGGCGCACTGCACCCCGCCATCTGGATCGCCGGACTGGTAGGCGCGGCAGTCTTCCTCATCCTGCGGCCCAACCCGATCCTGATCTTCGTCCTGATCATGGGCGGCATCGAGACCTACCGCCGTTGGAAGGATCGCAAAGCCGGGCGGACCAGCGCCTTCTTCGACGTCCCCGCCAGTACGCGCTGGGCCATCGGGGCGGCGTACCTGGCGACGGCGGCGCTCTGCCTCTACGGCATGCAGTACACCTACGTCCCCCACCACTGGTGACAGCGCTCCCGGCAGATCACGGTTACGCAGGCCAAAACCGCCGGTTTTGGCCTGCGTAACC